>CAYOBG010000045.1:0-10376 GCA_964402265.1 uncultured Candidatus Nitrosotenuis sp.
TTTGGTTCTGGTTTTGGTTCTGGTTTTGGTTCTGGTTTTGGTTCTGGTTTTGGTTTTGGTTTTGGTTCTGGTGTCGTAACTGTAAATCCTTCTCCAAATACAGTCTCAAGGAAAAGTTTCTTATCAAAAGGTCGCAGATCCTGATATTCTTGTCCCATCCCCACATACAAAACAGGTTTTGATGTGATTTTGACAATTGATAGTGCTGCTCCACCCCGGGCATCAGCATCGCTTTTTGTCAGTATTGCACCATCAAATGTAGTATGCTGGAAAAACTCTCGTGCTTGGTTCACAGTATCATTTCCTGCAAGTGAGTCTCCAACAAAGATTTTTAGATCGGGATTTACAACTTTAGTAATTTTTTCAATTTGATCCATTAGGTTTTTGCTGGTCTGCATCCTTCCCGCAGTGTCAATTAAGACACAGTCGATTTTGTGAGATTTTGCATAAAGTACCGCATCACGAGCAACTGCTGCAGGATCTGCTCCATAGTTTTGTGCAATTGTTTTGAGACTAAGTCGGTTTGCATGTTCTGTCAGTTGTTCTATTGCGCCTGCTCGAAATGTATCTGCTGCCGCAATGACAACTGAGAATTTATTTTCTTTTAGTAAGTAGGCAATCTTTGCAAGTGTGGTTGTTTTTCCGGTACCATTGATTCCTACAAATAAAACAATGCATGGTTGATTTTCCGCTTTTTTTGAATTTATTTTGGCAAATATGTCAACAGAGCCTGCAACATCAAACAGTCCAGAAATTGTCTGAATCAGATTGTCTCTGACAAAACTTTCAATTTCGTTTTTATCAACAGCAGTACCAATCAGCTTCTTTTTGAGATCAGATTTTATGGAATCGATGACTTCGGTTGCAACATCGGATTCCATTAATGCTATTTCTAATTGAAACAAAACATCATCTACATCGCTTTCCTTTAGTTCCCTTTCACTCAGTGTCTTAGCAACTGACGAGAAAGCATTTCGTAATTTCTCAAACATAAAGACCACTTATTGTTTTGGCGGCATTGCGGATTGCATTAAATTATTCATTTGCTCTTTTAGCTGCTCTAGTCGCATCATTGTTTCATGTTTTTGTGTTACGGTTTCATTGAGTGCAACTTGGAGTTCCTTAATTCTTGATTCCAGATGGTTTATTGCGGACATGTGATCTTTTTCTACTACAATTCCTGCACCTATATCCAACAAAACCTTAGAGGTACCTGAAATGTTTGCCTTAACATACGTCCCAAGCCCCATTGGCACGAGTGATTCTATTTCTTGGCCTTGCGAGATGTTTTTGATTGAATCTATTGATGCCATTGCTTCACGCAAAAAGCTCACTATTGCCTCTTGTTTTTGATCAAGGCTAGCTGCAAAGGATTCTAGCATTTGCATCTGGTATAGAAATTGTTGGGCTTGCTCTTCACTCATTGACAAAAAAATTATCCAGATGGCTAATAAATGCATTCATAGACAAATGCATTTAGAAATGGTACAAAAGTCTGGAAAGTTTGTCAAACCAAAATCAAGATGGATTAGGCCATACAAAAAAGAACACCCCACAGATCAGCTCAAAATCAAACTATTACTAAACGAAAAAATCGAAGGTGAGAGAATCGTTGGCCTCAAGGCAAGAATTGAGGTAGGCAACACACATCAGCTACATACACATGAAAACGAGTATGTTTTGGTGTATTCATTGAGAGGAAAGTGTCTTGTAACGGTCGGCAAGACTACAAAAATAATTTCTCCGGACACAATGATTTTCATTCCGCCCAAAGTTCCACATAGATTTTACAACAAATTTTCCATGCCATGGGAAGGAATCGCATTTGCAATAGGAACGAAATCAAAAATAAACAACATCTGGATGGAAGACAACAAAAAAGGAAAGTAAGATTATTTGGCTTTGGAGTAGCGTTTGTCTACTTCGTCCCAGTTCACTACATTCCACCATGCAGTAACATAGTCTGCTCTTTTGTTTTGGTATTTGAGATAGTATGCATGTTCCCAAACATCAAGACCCAGTAGTGGTAGAAGTCCCTCTGTTCTTGGACTTGTTTGGTTTGGCATTGATTTGTATTCAACATTGTTTGATTTTGGGTTGAATACCAGCCATCCCCAACCACTTCCTTGTACTGCCGTGGTTTTTGTGGAAAACTGTTCTTTGAAAGCATTGAAGTCGCCAAATGTCTTGTTGATTGCATCTGCCACTGCTCCTCCCGGTTGTCCTCCGCCGTTTGGTTTCATGTTATTCCAGAACAATCTATGATTGTCATAGCCGCCTCCGTGGAAATTGATTGCTCCACGTACTGCTTCTGGAACCTGACTTATGTTTGCAAGAACATCAAGTAGATCTTTTGCCTGCATGTCTGCTGGAAGTTTTTCCCAGTTGTCGTTTAGACCGTTTGTGTAGGCTTGGTGATGTTTTGTGTGGTGGATCTCCATTGTTTTTGCATCAACATGTGGTTCTAATGCATCGTAAGCATATGGTACTTCAGGAAGTGTATATTTTCCCATGCGGTTGGTGGTTGGTTTTCATAATTTAATGATTTGTCTCGGTTTTAGAGTAAATGTTGCAAATTATCTAGATGTGATAAAATGTAAGGATAAATTGCATCATTCAATAGTAAAATAAAATGAAATTATTTCAAAAACTAGTCTTCTTTTCATTTGTTCTCATAATCAGTACCTTTGTCATATCCCAGAAAATACAGGTAGACTATCCGCTTGAGACATTACTGGATAAAAGCGCAAAACATGTAGGTGTGCAATATCCACATAGCCTTGGATTTGATGGCAAAAATATCAAGATTGCAGTAATTGATACAGGTGTTGATTATACTCATCCAGACCTTATGGGGTTTGGGCCAGACGGTAAAGTAGTAGGTGGTTTTGATTTTATTGAAAATGATAATACTCCTCTTGACATAAATGGCCACGGAACCGAGGTTGCGGGCATAATTTCTGCAAATGGAAAAATCAAAGGCATGGCGCCTGAGGCAAAAATTTTTGCTTATCGTGTTTCTGACACTGGGGACTCGGTTTCTTCGGACTTGATAGTAAAGGCAATTCAGCGTGCAGTTGAAGATGATGTAGATATTATCAATCTAAGTCTTGGCGTAAATCGAACCAATGACAAAATTGAAGATGCCATTAACTATGCTATAAAACGAGGAATTGTTGTAGTAGCAGCTGCTGGGAACAGCGGTCCCGATCTAAGAACAATTGGAAGTCCTGGAAAGGATCCCTATGCAATAACAGTTGGTGCAACATACAACAACATCACGGCAAGTCTTGTTGCTACACTTGACATTGACGGTAAACGATTTCAAGTGTTACCAATGGTCGGAACGCAGCAACTTGAAGAACCCATAGTTGCAGACATTACATTTGGCAAATATGGACGAGTGACTGACCTTACAGGTGTTGACGCCGAAGACAAAATTTTGTTAATTGAGCGCGGAAGTGACGTTAAAGATGAATTGGTGTATTTTTCTGAAAAAGAAAAAAACTCGGCAAATTCTGGGGCAAGGGCAATCATAGTGTACAATAATGAACTAGGAATTTTTCTTGGCGACCTGATGAACAAGCAAGAAGGTCCCAATTACACACCTAGAATTCCTGCAGTATCCATGTCAAAAGAAGACGGGCTTGTGCTCAAGACAATGCTTGAGAACAAAACTGTTGGCAGTATCAACACGTTTTACCATCCAGATTTTGTGTCTTTTTTTAGTTCACGCGGTCCAGTGTCTCCATTTTACATCAAGCCAGACATTGTGGCTCCAGGCGTGTTCGTAAATACCACGTCAATACAAGGAGGATACAATCTTACCAGCGGTACTAGTTTTGCTGCGCCTCATGTATCTGGCGCTATTGCAATATTGTTACAAAAAAATCCAGAACTAACCCCACAGGAAATCAAATCAATAATAACTAGTACGGCAGATCCCGTCTCAGACACATTTGGAACTCCATTTCCCCAAGAAATAAGCGGTGTTGGTAGACTGAATGTGACTAAAGCCTTTGGTGCAAACTTGATAATTGAGCCCACATACGCAATCTTTGATCTTTCATCATTTACAAAATCTAAAACCATGAAATTTGATCTAAATACAATCGATGAAACAAAACCAAATCTTACAGTTGATGTCGATTTTGATCATTCCACATTAGAATTTGAGCATTGGATTGATGGTTCTAGTCTTTTTGTTAAAGCAAATGTAATAGAACAAAAAGTTGGCCAATACGAAGGCAACATAATAATTGCAGACGAAAAGACAACATATCACATCCCAGTCTTGGTTCGAATTGCAAACGGCTCAGTAGAAGTTATTGAAAATAACGGCAATCTTGACTTTAAGATAAATTCTGAGAAAGAATGGTCCTATGCCAAAATTTCAGTGTACAGCCATGATTCCAGACTAGTGGATAGTGTTTCACTCACACCTACAAAAAACGAGTCCATCCTAATTCACAATCCTGATACATACTGGATTCAGGCTGATCTAAGGACAGATACAGGTACCGTAAACCTGTACAATACTATAGCAGTATCATCTGTGAGTCAGAATTTTGTGTTTGATATTGGATTGCCATACCAACAACTTTACATAATTATTGGAATTGCGCTTATCGTTTCTGTTGTTTGGTATATAGTTCGCAGAAAGTAGAACTCTAGGGTTTTGGTCCTGCACTTACAATTGCAGGATCAACATTTTTGAATTTCTTGAAATTATCCACAAACATCTGTGCTAGCTTTTTTGCGGACAAATCGTACGCATCGGGTTCTTGCCAAGTAATTTTTGGATCCAAAACCTCAGATGGAACACCAGGACATTCTGTTGGCACATCCACGTTGAATAGATCGTCGTGTCGGTACTTTACAATGTCTAGTGCTCCAGTTAGGGCTGCAGTCACCATTGCCCTAGAGTATTTTATGCTGACTCGTTTGCCAACTCCATATGGTCCGCCAGACCAGCCAGTATTGATTAGATACACTACTGTATTATGAGTGCGAATTTTGTCTCCCAGCATCTTTGCATATACAGATGCGGGTCTTGGCATGAACGGTGCCCCAAAACATTCTGAAAAGGTTGCCTTTGGCTCTTTGATTCCACGTTCTGTTCCTGCTAGCTTGCTAGTATAGCCGGACATGAAATGATACATTGCGCCTTCTTTTGTTAGCTTTGATACCGGCGGCAAAACGCCTAGTGCGTCTGCTGTCAAAAATACTATAACCCTTGGATTTCCCCCAACACTCGGGAATATTGCAGTTGGGATGTATTCTAACGGGTATGCAGCCCTTGTGTTTTCCGTCAGAGAGCCATCATCAAAGTTTGGCTTGAGTGTTTGTTTGTCAATTACTACATTTTCTAGTACGGCACCGGACTTGATTGCATTCCAGATTTGCGGTTCTGATTCCTGATTTAGGTTGATGCATTTTGCATAACATCCGCCTTCAAAGTTAAAGACGCCTTTATCTGACCATCCATGTTCATCATCTCCAATTAGCATTCTGTCAGGATCTGCAGAGAGTGTTGTTTTTCCAGTGCCAGATAATCCAAAGAAAAGCGCAGTGTCTCCACTTTTGCCAATGTTTGCAGAGCAGTGCATCGGAAAGACCCCTTTTTTTGGTAAAAGATAATTCATTACGCCAAACATTGACTTTTTCATCTCACCCGCATAGCTGGTCCCTCCGATGAGGACTAGTTTCTTTGTTAAATCGATGAGAATGAAGACATTGCTTCCTGTCCCATCTATTTCTGGAATTGCCTCAAATCCATTAATGCACAATATTGTAAAGTCGGGTTCGTGCGACTCTAGTTCTGCTCCAGATGGTCTAACAAAGAGTTGTCTTGCAAATAGGCTTTGCCATGCATGGTCGTTTATTACTCGAATTGCAAGTCGGTTTTCTTTGTCTGCACCAACAAAGCCGTCAAAGATGAAGAGCTCTTTTCCCTCTACGAACTTTTTCATTTTTGACAAGATCTTCTCAAATCGGTCAATTGGGAATGGGTGGTTTACTTTGCCCCAGTCCACATTATCGTGAGTTTCATCATCATCTACAATATAACGGTCGTCTGGAGACCTTCCGGTGTATTTTCCTGTTTTTACTGCAAGTGAGCCAGTAGTAGTTATAATTCCCTCGTTTCTTTGCACTGACGCCTCAACTAGCTTTTCAGGTGTAAGATTTCGAAATACTTGTGAGGGCTTGATTCCAAATGCCTCAATTTGTGAGACAAACTTTGGCGTAAGAGTTGTTTTTGAATCCATTTTTTCACCACATAATCAAAGAACTGCGTGCGTCCATTGAATACCCAGACCGACTTTTGCATTATTATTATCTCTTGCCATTTTTTTCGCGATCCCAAGGTAACCTATTTATTGTAAAATCTGAGACGGTGCTTGTTGACCATAAACAAAGAGAGTCTAGCATTAAGGGAAAAGATTGCAGAACATAGACCAGAGTTTGTAAGACAAGAAAGCTGGCGTTATGGAAGACTGGCTAGATCCAACTGGAGAAAGCCAAAAGGAATAGACAATCACCAAAGAAGACAAAAATTCCGCGGCAGACCAGGTCTTGTAAAAGTAGGATATGGCGGCCCAAAAGTAGCAAGAGGCCTGCATCCATCAGGATTTACAGATAATTTGATTCACAATGTTAATGATTTACAAAAACTCAATCCAAAAACCGATGGTGTAAGAATCGCGCATGGTGTTGGACAAAAAAAGCGAGTTGAGATAGTTACTGCAGCAATACAAAAGAAATTCAAAGTCTTTAACGCAAGAGTGAGAACAAGTGGTAGTAAATCTTAAGACAAAAAAGCGACTCGTATCGCGAGTAGCTGGAGTAGGACTCAGCAGAATAAAGTTTGACCCAGAAAGATCAGACGACATTGCAGATGCAATCACTAGAGACAACATTCGCGGGCTGATCACTTCAGGTGCAATTACAATCAAGGCTGCAAAAGGTACATCACGTGGAAGATCCAAATTCAAAAAGGCTCAGAAAGGAAAACGTGGAACTACAACTGGCTCCAAGAAGGGAAGAAAGGGCGCACGTGTTGGTAAAAAAGAAGTCTACGTCAAAAAGGTCCGTGCTTTGCGATACAGATTACGAATTGCAAAAGACCGAAAAGAAGTCACGAATCCTGAATTTTGGACCTTGTATCGTAAAGTAAGTGGAAATACAGTTAGAAACAGCGCGCACCTAAGAAACCTAATTGAAGAAGTACAGGCACACAGAAAAACTAAAACCTAAAAACAGTTTTTTCCCAATCCTTGATTTTGCCGTCCTTTATTGGAACTCCTTCATCTGAGAGCATTTTTGTTTTGACTTTTTCTCCATAAAAGTAGCCGCCAACCTTACCGTCAGATTTGACCACCCTATGACATGGAATGACAACAGGGAAAGGATTTCTATTCATGATTTGTCCAATAACGCGCTGGCCATTTTTTAGTCCAACTGCTCTGGCCAGCTCGCCATATGTGGTTACCTTACCCTTTGGAACTTTGAGTAGTGTTTTGTAAACAGCAGTATCTAGCTTGTTCAAAGTCTAATCACTTGTAGATCTGTTGTGCTTAGTAAGTCAAGTACTTTTTGTTTGTGCGGTCCTAGGCCTGCCCAATCAAGTAGTGCTATTTTTGCCTGCTTGTTTTGATGCATGATGTGTGTGAATAGTTCTCGGTCTAGGAACTCTAGAGCATGTTTTGGCATAACAGTACCTAATGCATGCGTTCCTTGCAAGAGCTCGTCTGTGAACTTTTCTGGATAGTGAGTTCCACCAAAGCAGATTGCCATTGGTGCCTCTTTGAGCGGTTCTGAGAGCGTCTCTAGAACTAGTTTTGCCACGGAATTACACAATAATTCATCAGTCCACTGTTTTTCAGTAGTACCAATTTCAATGAATATTGTTGGCTTTGATAGTGCGGTTGGCCCATGGTGTGTTGCCTCAATTGTGATTTGAAAATCAGAAAAAGAGTCCTTGTTTTGGTGCAGTTTTTGCATGTATGCTTTTTGCAAGTATGGGTGTGGAATTGCAATCTGCCTTTGATTTCCGCCAAACTGCGCTGTTGAGAAGTTTCCAGTGCTATGACACGTCAATGCAAGATCGCCTGACTGCGCGGCATGCTTTGATAAAAAGACAAATCCATCATAATGGTATTTTTCCTCAAGCCAATCTGCAGATATAGCAGGACTTTGAATTATAGCCAGATCAAAATTTTTCCCCCGAAAGATTTCTCCGTCCTTTTTCATCTGTTTTGAGATGAATTTTGCCATGTTGTGGCCTGCTGGGTCTTGTTCGTAGGCAACGAGCAATTCCATGTCCTAAAAAAATATTATGCAGTATTAAAACGTGATATAATAACATCGAGTGTGTGTTAGAGATATTACGTCGCACATTATCGATTTTTAGGACGTTACTCTTTTTGGCAAAGATAACTTTTCCTTGTTTAGAGTAGGACTTTCGCCTACATTTTAATAATGAATCAGGCACACAGTAAAAAATGCTAAAGGTTCCTTTTGAAAGAGTTACAATTACACATATTTTGCTGATGTCGCTTGTGTTACACGCTTTTGTAATTTCTCAGCCTCAAGACTGGTTACAATTTGATGAAATTCTTTTTTCATGGGCATCTAGAACTCTGTTAGATGGTGAAGACAGAACACCATACCAAATGCCTGGAATTCACATAATTGGCGCAATAGCAATTTCAATATTTGGAGATAATTGGTTTAGCATACGAACCCCCGTAGTAATTTTTGGAATTTTAACTCTACTTGTTTTTTATGCGATTTCTATTAGATTCACATCAAAACAAAATGCCCTATTAGCTACTACAATTTTATCATTTGACACAATTTTCTTTTTCCATTCTCAGTTATTTTTACGAGATGTACCAATGATGTTTTTTGGCATGATGTCATTCTATTTGTATTTAAAGAGAAAATATTATCTGGCAGCTTTCTGCCTTGGATTTGGCGCTTTAATCAAAGAGACAATTCTTTTCTTTTTGATTATGATTGTAATTTATCACATTACAAGAAAAGTTCACAGCATACGACAAGATATTCTTCTAGGCGTACTCTCAATAAAGGAAATCCGGCCAAAGTTTGATTCTGTCAAAGTTTCCGTGATTTTTCTTCTAATTGTAGCATCGTCTTTTTTGATACCATTATGGATTTACGATGTAGTTATCACACCAATTGAGTATGAACCGGCAATACCTGTTAGGCATAATGAAGACGGTACAGAAAACGCCATTCCATACCCATTGATTTTAGTGTATGAATCAAGAGGAAAGTCCATACAGACCCAAACTGGAATAATTACAAATCCAATAGAGCATTTAGAACTTTATTTTACCAAAGGTTTACTTTCAGGCGCATATGATGGAACAAAAAGAAATCTAACAACTAACTATTTACCGCAATATTGGATTTTACCAATTCCACCAGCAAGCATCGAAGATGGTCGGGCGGGTATCGGAATGGGGTTTAAGAAAACCGAGCCATTTGATGAGGTGAGGCAGGGATGGCCACATAAGGGAGAGATATTGGGTATTGACAGATTAGGGTATCAAAACGTGGCATTATGGCCTGTAGCGTTTTGGGGTTCGATTGCATTTGTAGGTTATACAATTATTAAAAAAACAGATCGAAAAAATTCACTTTTCATAGGTACGGCAATACTGTCAATGTTTGGGCCATATTTGTTAATCCATATTTTAAATGGAAGAGTGATGCTACCGTACTATTTCATCTTGACAGTGCCTTTCGTTTCTTTAGGAGTGGTTTTGCTATTTGACAAAATAACAAATAACAAAGTCAGATTTTTCTTGAAATTGGCATTATTGTCTGGTGTTGTAGCGTGGTTTGTATGGTTCTTTCCAGTTAAGATACTTGGAACAGTAACTGGTTTATAGAATAGGCACGTTTTGCGTTGCCTAAAAAATATAAGGACACCATATTAACCTCCAACAATGGACCTTAAGCTCACCTTAAAGAACATGGCAAACACAATGAAGCTTGCCAAAAAGTCCGATAAGGAGGACTATATGCAGCACCTAAGACTGGTTCTTCTTGGAATTGGCGGTATCGGGGCGATTGGGTTTATAATTCAGTTTGTATTTTCGGTGTTTAGATTCGGATAAGATGGAATTGTCTCAAGAAATCAAAACTCATCTTTTTGCAGTAAGGACCACTGGAGGTCAAGAAAAAGTAGTCATGAACCTACTTCAAAACAAGATAAAGACAAACCAGATCAACATTTACTCTGTTTTACTAGTCGATAATCTCAAAGGCTACATCGTAGTTGAGGCAAAGGACGCAAATGCAGCATTTGATGCCTTACAGGGAATAAGACACATTCGTGGACA
>CAYOBG010000046.1:0-10222 GCA_964402265.1 uncultured Candidatus Nitrosotenuis sp.
GTAGTAAATGAGGGAGAGTTAACAGATGTCACGGTTTTTGGGCCTGACAAGGATTCTCTTGAGCTCGTAGTGGAACCATTGATACCAGATGTTTTAGCAGGCACTAGCTTCCCAGTTGTAATGTATCTAAAGGATGGTACTGAGCTGACAAGCTTCCCAGAAGACAGCGATGTGTTTGTGTCGCCAAACGAATACATCCAGATTCAACCAAAGAAAATCGTACAAAAAGACACGCTTGTCTTATTTGATGCCAAGTCACTAAAGAAAGGATCCACAGATCTTTCAGTAGAGGTAGGGGATTTTGATGATACCGTAACAATTGATAGTCTTTCATCAGATCCAACAAGCCTAATTTTGGATCATTCAGAGTCAATCTTTGTTGGAAGCAATGACGTATTTTCAATCCAGCTTACAAATTCTGAAGGACTGCCAACATATGCCACCAGTGATGTAGAGGTCAGCTTGGTAGTAAAGAATCAGAGACTAGTTGACGTGCCAGCTACCATAACAATTCCAAAGGGGAGCTACTATGCATTGTTTGATGTGGCACCAAAATCTGCAGGCGAAACAGAGATTTCATTGCTATCAGGAGAACTTCCACTGGTATCAGATGAGATCAAAATTACCAGCCTTGCACCAGTTCTAGGCATTTCTGGTCCTGATTCAGTAAATGCATCAGAGACCTTTATGGTTACAGTATCTGCCAAGGCAAACGAAAAGCCACTAGTTGGCATGAATGTAAACTGGCAAGTAGATGGTGGAATTGTTCAGATTTCTGACTCTCAGACAGGCACTACTGGCGAGGCAGTAGCATCTATAATTCCTCAGGCATCAAGTGTGAACATAGTAGCAACAATAAGCGGCCAGTGGTATTCATCTTCAACAATAACAAAGTCCATTACAATAAACCCAGACGAGACAATCATATTTACACAAGAGCCGCCAACCACACCAGATTATTCCATCAAGATATTTGGTATTGATCCAGTTCTCATAATAGTACCTGGCGCAATAGGCGCTGCTGGATTTATGTTAAAGAGAAAGGGTCAGCTCAAAATAAAAAACTAAGTTTTCATTTTTTGCAAACAGAATTTTTTGTATATTAAAAAACAAAAAGATCGTATGTTCGATTCGAACATCATCTTGATTATCAAATTTCCTTTTAGAATATAATTAGAAAAAAATTGGATCGTGATGAAAATTAGCTAATCTAAATTTTAAACTCGGGACATTTGGAAAGATACTTGGCAAAAACCCCACCAAGGCAGATCCTCTGAGGTTTCAGTCCTTACTTAACGGTGAAGACATTACGCTTGATGTCTGCTCTTTTGAAGAAGTACTACCATATTCCTTGTTATCAATTCCCGTATCCACCATCACAACAAGCGACAATACTTGGATTGCTGCATCAATGTTGTCTAGAATATCTGATGTAACCAATAATTTGGTAGTAATTGAGGAAGAGTTCCCAATAGGAACAGTTAGTGCTTTTGAGATAATTGATGGTTTGCAGAAAAAACCTACGCCTGAGTTTTTCTCAGAGAACATTCTCAAAGTGATGAATGCTGACTTTTACATTGATTCCAGAAATGTCAATATTGCAGGCATCTTAAGTCGCATGAGTAAGAGCAAAAACCCCTTTACAATAATACAAAACGATAGAACGAACTTTTCACAATTTTCCATACGACAGGTACTTGAAATTGGCGCGTTATGCAGAACAAGCCTTGAGGCATCCACATTTAAAGAAAAAACTGTCACTAGTTTCAAGCGAGACGATACAATCAAGGACATAATTGAAAAGCTGAAAAAAGAGGAAAACAGGTTTATCGTGCTTGAAGACGAATTTTCGTTTGTAAATTATGAGATTCTACTAGAAAAGCTCAAAGAACTAAACAATACACAAAACGAAAATCTGTTAAACCTTAGCGCAAGCACTCTGAAAACAATTACACCTACTTTGATCTCAGACAAATTGAGCCTAGCTGAAATTTGCAAGATCATGCTAAATGTAAGACATCCCTGCGTGATGACATCAAACAGAATCATCACCCCGTATGACGTTCTGGATGTTTTATGTAAGGAGGAGTAGTTGTCGGAAAAATCACTCACTCGCCTAAAGGATCACCTAGATTTGATGAAAAAAGAGCTTGGTGAGACTACAACCAAAATCAAACAGTTTGAGACCAAGAGCCAAGCAGAGCGCAAATTTTTAGATGCCATAGATGAAAAATCAATCAAATCCCTAAAATATCAAGAAGGCGAGCTGATCCAGGAAATATCTAAAATTCAAAAAGAGATCAAAAAATCAAGATCTAAGGTTCTGCTAATAGCAGAACTTGCAGTTCTTCCTGCGGTGTTTTTGATGCTATTGATGTCTGGTGTGACTGATACTATTTTTACTGATTCAGATTCAAGGCAGCCTCCAAACGTTTTGAGAACAAAATATTTCACGGAGAATTTGCGCGGCGACACAGTTGACATGTGGAAATCATGGAGGCTTGTCGGAACTACCACGCTTAATGTCAATATTCTCAAATCGCCTCGAGTTACAGAGCACCAGCTTGAGGTGATAAAAAACGCAATAACATCTGAGAAGGCAGACGAGTTTGATGATTATATAGTGCACAAGGGTCCAAAGGGATCAAAATCCACATACTATGAAGGATGGGTAGGCGCACTAAAAGAGGCATCAAAAGAAAAAACAAAGTACAGCATCCCAACTGGATTTAATTTTGTGGATACCAACGGCGGAGAAGGCGACATAATCATAACACTATCCAACATAAAGGATTCTGACGGTTACACCGGATACACAAAATCAGTCACAGAGGACAATGAAATTTTGAAATCATTTATCACAATTTATGATATTTCCAATCTAACAGATGACCAACTTGGAACCATACTAAGACATGAGTTTGGCCATGCATTGGGTCTTGGCCACTCCACGGCACCAGAAGATTTGATGGCGCCAACAATCGATCTGACCATCCCATACATTTCAGAATGCAATATTGACGCAATTGCCAATCTGTATAATGCAAATGAAGACGGCCAGACAGTCTGCGAAAAATAGCTAAAAGCTTGCTTCGTTTAGAACTAGTGATAGTAGGGCTGCCCGCGTGAACTTTCCATATTCTGCCTGCTGGAAGTATTTTGCTTGTTTTGTAGAATCAACATCAGTTGAAATCTCATCGACCCTTGGCAGTGGATGTAAAATGATTGCGTTTTCCTTCATTTTGCCAATAACATCTAGGCCAATTTTGTAGCTGCCCCGCACCTTTTGATATTCTTCCTCATCAGGAAATCTTTCCTTTTGAATTCTTGTCACATATACTACGTCAAGCTCGTCGATAAACTCTTCAAGATTTGTAGACTCTTTTAGTGAGACCTTTTTTTGAATTTCATAGATAGAGTCGCCCCTGATTTTCAAAGATTCTGGTGATATCAGCCTGATATCGACATCATAGTTTGATAGTGCGTACAAAAGCGAGTAAACTGTTCTTCCGTATTTGAGGTCTCCGACAATGCCGATTTTTAGACCGTCAATTTTGTTTTTTTCCTTTTTTATTGTGTATAGGTCCTGAATTGCCTGTGTTGGGTGCTCTTCTGTTCCACTGCCGGCATTTAGTACTGGTTTATCAGAGATCTCTGATGCGAATCGACTAGAGCCATCAAGCGGGTGTCGCAGTGCCAAAACATCAGAGTAAATTGAAATCATTCGAATAGTGTCTGCAAGGCTTTCTCCCTTTTTTGTAGAAGACAACGACACATCAGCTATTCCAAGTGATGTCCCACCGATTAGTGCCATTGCCGCCTGAAAGCTGAGTCGTGTTCTGGTGCTTGGTTCAAAGAACAAATATCCAAGGGTTTTCCCGCGGCCAATCTCCCGGCGATGAGTCGGGTCCATTTTGATTATTTTATCAGTTGCCGAAAAGACTGCTTCAAATTTTGCCTTGTCAAAATCTCGCACAGATATGATATCTTTTTGGTAAAAGTCGTTCATATCTTTCAATGATATATACTGGTTACTATACAAAGTATTCTGATGCAGGAATCAAACCTGATTGTACGACGCATAAAGGACGGAACCGTGATTGATCACATCGATGGAGGAAAGGGCCTAAAGGTTTTGGAAGCACTTGGCATTGACGGAACAGACGGGAATGTAATTACAATAGCGCTCAATGTTCCGAGCGGAAAATTTAGTAAAAAAGACATAATCAAGGTTGAAAATCGCTATCTACAAGACTATGATACCAACAAGCTCGCAGTAATATCCCCAAAGGCGACAATTAACATAATCAAGGACTACAAGCTAGTAGAAAAACGCCGGGTTGCCTTACCAAACAAGATTGAAAAGATCTTTCGGTGCTCAAACCCAGACTGCATTACAAACAGCAAGGAAGACATCGAGTCAGTCATGGAAGTAATTGATAACAACGGGCTTGTCCTCAAGTGCAAATACTGTACAAGAATCCTAGATGTAAATCAGCTAAAATATTATTGAGAAATTTAATTTAAAAATTTTAAAACTAGGAATTGGGTTTTACTGTCCCAAGATGATGAACATCATGACGATACCATAGATTGCAATTGATTCTACCATTCCAATGAAGATGAATACCTTTGATTGCAATGCTGGGTTTTCACTAATTACAGCAAGACCTGCTGATCCTACATAACCTAGACCGATTCCTGCGCCACATGCTGCAAGACCAAACGCAAGACCTGCACCGACTAGTTTGAGTGCACTAGAATCAGTTGCTGCGGTCTCACTTTCTTGTGCAAATGCAAGACCTGTCATTGCTGAAAGTGATACGACTGTTGCCAAAAGCAATAGTGCGAGAGATTTCATTTTCTATTTGTGCTCCAAAATTTCCATTATTTAAATCATGGTATAGTTTTTTGGATTTTGTCCAAAGTTTTGGTTTTGAATGATTTGAGTTCTGACTTTATTGTATCAACTTGACTTTCATGTTCTGACTCTAAGAGCTTGTTTGCATCATCGAGTAATTTTTTTATGTCTTGTTTTGGCATTTTACTTCTTCTTCTCCATTGCGGCCTTGACTTTTTTTAGTCTTGCGAATTCTTCTCTTTCTCTTTCTTCTAGCGTTGCCAAGATGAACTTGATTCGTAGTCGGTACTGCGGAATAATTACATTTTCAAGCGCATTTAGCAGTTTTTGGGTCTTTTCCAGAGCCTTTGCGAGCGCAAAAATAGAGTTTTCGTATTCTGCTGCCTTGCAGATCTTTGGCAATAAAACCTTGATTTGTTTTGCCGCTCTGTCAATTGAGGCATTAGTATCTGCAAATCCATAAGGCATTGATTTTGTGTCCTTTTCAGTAACATTTAGGGTCGGTATTGTGACATCCACTACTCGTTTTACCTTGGTATCTACTTCCATTACTGCTGGAGTTGATTGTGCAACAGAATCCACCGTTGTCGTGCCAAGGGAGAGATATGCATCGTTTACTGATTTGTAAACGTCCTGTAGTGGTTCCCAGATTCCGCCGCGAGCCTTGTTTGCCTCGGTAATCATTTCTTCAATGTTTTTTAGCAAAACTTTTCTTTTGTCATCAAGAATTTTTTGGACCATTGATGCAACTTGGCTTGAACGCTTGTACTTGAGCAGCTCAATTTTGGTTGCCGCAACATTTTGTCCAAACGACATTTAGTTATCGTTCCTTGTAGTATTGATCAACGAATTTGTCTTTTACTTTGGTTATTTCGTTTTTAGGCAAAAGCGAAACTACACTCCATTGGAGACTGAGTGTTTCTTCAATGGTGCGGTTTTCATCTACTCCTTGTGTTAGGAATTCTTTTTCAAACGAATCGCCAACTTCCAGGTACTTGAGGTCAACGCCGGTAAGGCCTGCCTTTCCTACAATTCCTGCCAGTGCGCGCACTTCTTGTGCACGAGAATAAGCATCATAGTTCTGATTTGAGATTTCTTGGTGATCTCCCCTTGTTCTTCCCTCGCCAATTCCGTCCTTCATGATTCTAGACAGACTCATGAGAATATTGACTGGTGGATAGACTCCTTGTCTGAACAAGTCACGTCCAAGGACAATTTGGCCCTCTGTGATGTATCCAGTAAGGTCTGGAATTGGATGAGTGATATCGTCTGATGGCATTGTTAGAATTGGCATCTGAGTTACGCTACCTTTTTTGTCGCGCAGTCTTCCGGCTCGTTCATAAATTGTTGACAGGTCGGTGTAAAGATATCCTGGATATCCCTTTCTTCCTGGCACTTCTTCTCTTGCTGCACTAATTTCTCGGAGTGCCTCTGCATAATTTGTCATGTCGGTGAGAATTACTAGCACATGCATTCCTAGGTCATATGCCAAGTATTCAGCAACAGTCAGTGCGACACGAGGTGTGATGATTCTCTCAATTGCAGGATCGTCTGCAAGATTCAAAAACAAGACACTTCGCTTTAGTGCACCTGACTCCTCAAGGCTTCGTCTGAAATATTCTGATTCAGAGTACTGCACACCAATTGCTGCAAATACTACTGCAAATTCGTCTGATGTACCAACTACTGCTGCTTGCCTTGCGATTTGGGCTGCCAAAATGTTGTGTGACATTCCAGATCCTGAAAATATTGGTAGTTTTTGTCCCCTGACTAGAGTTAACATTCCGTCAATTACTGAAACGCCGGTTTGAATGAAATCTCTTGGATATTCTCTTTGTTCTGGATTCATTGGAGCGCCGTTAATGTCGATGAATTTTTCTGCAATTGGGTCTGGTAGTCCATCAATTGGTCTGCCCAATCCATCAAAGACTCTGCCTAAGACTTGCTCAGAGACTGGCATTTCCATGACTTTGCCTACAAATTTTGCGCTGGTTCCAGAAATTGACAGTCCTGTTGTTCCCTCAAAAACCTGAACTACTGCTTTTCCGTTTCCAACCTCTAAGACTTTGCCTAATCTTCGCTGTCCGTCAGTTGTTTGAATCTCCACTAGCTCATCAAATGCAACACTTTCTACGCCATCAACAATAACTAGTGGGCCTTTAATCTCTGCGATTTTGCTGTACTGAACTCCACCTTGTGCGCTCATGCTGTAACCTTGACTCCGCTAATCTTTTTGAATTCTTGATCTATAGTGTTTGAAATTTGATCTAGTTTTGCTAGCTCATTTTCTGGAACTTCCATTCTTGCTTTTAGTAATGTTGTGATAACTGGCATTGCTCTAATGTCTGCAAGTGATGCTCCGTCCTTTAGTGCCGCTTGTCCTTTCTTGTAGAAATCAACAATTAGTGTGAGAAGTTTGAACTGTTTTTGTGGACTGCAATAAGTGTCTACATCATCAAAAGAGTTTTGCTGTAAGATTCCAATTTTTGCCATTCTTGCAACTTCTAGGATTAGTTTTTCCTCATCTGGGAGTGACTCTGGACCTAAGAGTCTAACAATTTCTTTTAGTGTGTCTTCTCTTTGCAGGATTCCGTATGCTTCTCTTCTTAGCTCAAACCAATCCTTTGATACATTCTCGCTCCACCATTTTGCAATATCAGATAGATATCCAGAATAGCTGTTCATCCAGTTAATTGATGGATAGTGTCTTGAATATGCAAGCTTTGCATCCAGTGCCCAGAAAGTTTTGATGAATCTCATGGTGTGAGTTGTTACTGGTTCTGTAAAGTCTCCGCCAGATGGAGATACTGCACCAACTAGGGTTACAGAGCCGTCTCTGTTTGGTGAGCCTTGTGCTCTGACACGTCCCGCTCTTTCGTAAAATTCTGCTAATCTTGATGCTAGATATGATGGATAGCCTTCCTCTGCTGGCATTTCTTCGAGTCTTCCGCTCATCTCTCTGAGTGCTTCTGCCCATCTTGATGTAGAGTCAGCTACTAGGACTACGTCCTTGCCCATGTCTCGGTAATATTCTGCAATAGTTACACCGGTGTAGATGCTTGCCTCTCTTGCAGCTACTGGCATGTTACTTGTGTTTGCAACAAGAACAGTTCTATCCATGAGTGGCTTGCCTGTTCTTGGGTCTTTGAGGTGTGGGAATTCAACGAGGACTTCGGTCATTTCGTTTCCTCGCTCGCCACATCCAATATACACTACAACTTGAGAGTCGGCCCATTTTGCAATTTGGTGCAATGTGACTGTCTTTCCAGTTCCAAATGCTCCTGGAATTGAACCAGTTCCTCCCTTTGCAATTGGGAAAAATGTATCAATTACGCGTTGGCCTGTAAGTAATGGAATGGTTGGATCGTATCGACTCTTGTATGGTCTTGGCTTTCTTACTGGCCAATAATGATACATCTTGATTGGTGTCTTGCTCTCTGAAGTTGTGGCAAGCTCTGTTTCTAAATCATATTCGCCTTCGCCGATAATTTTTGTAATTTTTCCTCCAGGATGATCTGGTGGAACCATTATACTGTGATCAATGAGGTCAGTTTCCTGAACGGTACCAATGATGCTGCCTGCTTCAACCTGATCGCCAGTCTTGACTAGTGGTTTGAACTTGTATTTCTTTGACATGTCTACTGGTGTGGTGGTGATGCCACGTCCAATGAAAGAGCCTGACTTTTCTGCCAAGTCTTTTAGCGGTCGTTGAATTCCATCGTAGATTTGCCCAATGATACCAGGACCAAGCAATACGCTCAGTGGATTTCCTGTTCCAATTACTGGTTCGCCTGGTTTGAGTCCGCTAGTTGATTCGTAAACTTGGATAAATGCTACATCACCTGTAAGACGGATAACTTCGCCGATGAGTTTTGCATCGCCGACAGAAACGGTCTCGTACATTTTTGCATCAGACATTCCGTCTGCTTTTACTGCCGGACCGCTAACCCAAACAATTCTTCCCTTTGCTACCATACCCCTCTACCTTCCGAATTTTGATGCAATATCTTTCCTTATTAAAGGCTTCAGGCGATCAAGTCTTGCATCGATTGTATTATCAAATGTCATGGTGCCATCCTTTGATTTTACTTTGATTCCGCCAAGGCAGTCAATCAACTCAGTTGAAAGTGTGGCTCCCTTGAATTTTGAAAGCAAGGACTCTACGACTGGTTTGTCCTTTGAGTTAGTTTGAATCACAATCTCAGATGTGCCTATTGTGTCAATGGATTCTTGTAATAATGTTGAAATTAATTTAGAATAATCATTATTGCGATCTGCATCTTGGATTTTTTTGATTGCTTTTTGAAATACCTGCTCAATTGATTCCTCTACTAGTAAAAGTTGCTTGTTTCTTGACTCTAGATCGGCGTTGCCAATAATCTGTTTTTCTAGCTTTTCTGACTCTTTTTTGCCTTCTGCCAGTATTTTGTCATATTCTTGCTCCATAGAGGCTTGCGAGTTTGAGAGTGTTGCCTGTGATGCTTTTAGTGCTTCAGTTAGGCTTGATATGGTATGATCTTGCGTGTTTTGAAGGATTTTTTCTACAGTTCTCTCTAGTGCAGAATCAACGCCCATTGATCTGGCTCCAATCAACTAATGGATTTTAATGTTTGGAAAGATTTTAAAATCGTCCAAAAAATCGTTAAGTAACTTGGTAGTAGCTGATCTAAAACTTGGTAGCATTATTTTGCCCAGATCAGAGTCGCCGCAAGCCATCTCTCGTTTGGCGGAATTTGAGTGGTTTCACAAAATAGAAACAGACAACGACATTGTCACTCCAGAAATTGACGATCTTTTATTGCGTGCACAGAAAACCTACCAGTCAGTTGACGATATTGTAAAAGGCTTGCAAATGCCGCTACAGGTTGGCATCATGGAGATCCTCTTCAAGGGAACCATGATCAAAAAGAAGCATTATGAGCTTGATGAAGTCGAGAATATGATTTCTGACTTGGAAAAAAAGACACCGGGAGTAGTTGATGCGCCAGCAAAACTACTAGAGGAAGAAGCAACAACTAAACGATCCATTGATGAGTATTCCACACTAAAGGAAACACTTGATGTAGTAAAGAAACTCAACGTGGATCTTAGCGGATTTGGATTTATGAAATATTTTTACACGAATCTTTTTGTGGTAAGTACCGACAAGTTTGCAGAGATAACCCGCTCACTTGAGGGAATTACAATTTACAAATATGATCTTGAGGGTAAGGACAAAATAGCGTTAATTGTAGTTGCGCCATCAAGTGATTCTGATAAGGTTCTCAAGGTGTTTCGCGCATTTGATTCTAATCCATTTGTCATACCACAAGAACTGCCACAGGTGCCTCTACAAGCATACTCGCTAATAGAGTCCAAGCT
>CAYOBG010000047.1:0-9790 GCA_964402265.1 uncultured Candidatus Nitrosotenuis sp.
ATCACAAGGGGCCAGATATTTGCAGAATTTGTGCTAGAGGCCTTGATAAAAAAAGGAGTGCCAAGATTTGTTGCATATCGCGATGTTCAGCGAGTCGCATTTGAGGCACATGACAAGGGAATTGATTATTCTGATGCAGTAAAAGGAGATGAATCCATTTCATCAAAGCTGACAGAGGGCGAGATTGACCAAATATTTACACCTCACAGTCATCTGGGTGCTGCACCTCAGATAATTGCAAACGTGAATAATACAGTAAACCGAGTCTGCAAGAAATTCATCTAGACTTTAGCAGGGTTTTGTGAATCATAGTACCATATTGTAGGGCTTTTTTTCTTGCATTTGCCGATAATTCTGGCACGCCAACTTTGAGTGCCAGTTTTCGTATGATATGTTTTCGCATAAGATCATTTTGATCTGTTATTTTTTGATCTATTGGGATGGTTTTTGCGTATTTGATGAACTCTTCAGATAATAACGGCTGGACTATTTTGACTCCAAACTCAGAGCATACCTGATTGATTGCCTTCATCATCTTTATTTCATTGTCAAGCTTTGCATTCATTAGTTCCATGACAGTTCCTTGCTTAATTGCGTCTCGATACCCATTATAGCCACAAAACAGCTCATCAATTCCATTTGCAGTAACTATGGTTTCCAATCCAAGGCTTTGTGCTAATTTTGTCACATGGTAAAACGCAATACTATTTTCATTCCAAGACAGATTATCAGTATTTATCATATCACGGATTTTTTTTGATATAGAGTCAAACTCTCCAGGATTGATTTCTAAAATCTTGTGTTGGAATTTTAGTGACTCGTTTACTTGTTTTGAGAATTGTATATCATGCGAGTCTGCAAACCCAACTGTCAATAATGTAAGATCATAATTCATTTGGTGACATAATTTTGCAATCAAGGTACTATCAACTCCACCAGAAAAGGCAATTCCGATTTTCTTGTTTGTGACACTGGAAGATATTGCAGTCTGAATTTTTTCCAACAAAACATCAAGATTCATGTTTTTGCAGTCAAAATCCCAATACAAAGAAGTTACTATTTTGAGATGAAATTGGTAAAACTATTATCCAAACTTGTCACATAGATACCATGAGACCAATAGGCCTAACTGATGAACAACTCAAAGGTGAGCTAAAGTCACTAAACGGCTGGACCATACAGAATGGAAAGTTACACAAAGAAATTACATTTGGTGATTTCGTTCAAGCCTTTTCATTTATGACCAAAGTAGCACTGCATGCTGAAAAGATGAATCATCACCCAGAATGGTTTAATGTGTATAACAGGGTCACAATCGACCTCATGACGCATGACGCCGGAGGCATCACACCAAATGATGTTGAGCTGGCAAGATTCATCGAATCTGTGATTTAGTACTAGCCTCAAATCTCTATTGAATATATATGCAGAAAACAGAGGAAATTTGCAAATGACGCTAACCAATTCCACCATACTGGACTCGGATTTTAGGTACATTGACAAGAACGGGACATTACTCAATTCCAGAACCGAACTATCAATCTCTCAAATGCTCTCGTTCCTAGGAATATCATACGAGTATCAACACAAGCTCACACTATCCAATGGAAGAACCATATCAGTTGATTTCAAGACCAGCGATGGAAAACTAATTGAGGTAATTGATTCTGAATCCGACATTACAAAATACAAGGAGATAAAATCAGATCACCATAGTATCATGGGGATTGGCCATCCGCAGTTTGCTGCAAAGCTCAAAGAACTAGACGAAATAGTATTCTATGACACCAAGGATGCGCAGTCAGGTTCCATATTCATAGAGGATCCGTCATTTGCGTTTGATTATGCACATATCTTACCGTTAGTGGAGAAATGCTCCATTTTACACGGCCATACCTCTACTGTTTTGGTAGAACTGGTAGGTGATATGAAAAATAATTTGCTAATTGATTTTGGTGAGGCAAAGAAAATTATCAAAGAAGTAATCGGAGTTTTGGATCACAAATTTTTCATAAACAGAAAATATCTCAAAACAGAAGATGATTCCCATTTTAGAATATCCTTTGAGGGTCCAAAGGGAATGTTTGACATGCAGGTGCCAAAACACACTACATTTCTCTTGGAAGGAGAGGCAACAGTTGAGAACCTATCCACTGAGATAATCAAGCTTCTAGTGCCCAAGCTTCCAAAGAATATTGAAGCCGTCGGCGTATACATTTACGAAGGATACAACAAGGGCGCACACCTAATTTCCAAGATTTCAAAATTCTAGCACCATGGAACCAAAGATAAAAGAGACTGCATGGAATCCTGAGCTTGAAGCAAAGATTCTCAAAGGATGGGTGGATTCCGGGCTGTATGATTTTGTGCCTGAAAACAAGAATTTTGTCATAGATACGCCTCCCCCATATCCTTCTGGCAGACCATGGCATATTGGAGCTGCAGCTCATTATTCCCAGATAGACATGATTGCGCGAACCGCGCGAATGAATGGAAATCATGTGTATTTTCCAATAGGAATTGACAGGAATGGTTTGCCAGTCGAACTATACACGGAAAAAAAGCATAACATTCGCATGCAGGAAACAGAGCGAAGCAAGTTCTTAGAATTGTGCAAAAATTCCTTGGATGACCTAGAGGCAGAAATGCTACAAATAATGAAGAGTCTTGGATTATCAGGAAATTTTTCAAATTACTACAGGACTGATTCAGAAGAATACCGAATCCTTACCCAGTCAACATTTATCGAATTATGGAAGCGCGGAACCATATACAAGGCGACGCGTCCAAACAACTACGACTGGGTTTCAGGCACCACAATAGCTGATGCTGAAATCCAGTACCAAGACATCCAGACAAAGCTTGTCTATATGAAATTCAAAATCACAGACTCTGATAGAACCATAATAATTGCAAGTACTAGGCCTGAATTGCTATGTGCATGCCAGACCATAATAGTAAATCCGGAGGATTCAAGATACTCTGATGTTATAGGCAAGAAAATTATCGTACCGGTGATAAACAGAGAGGTTACGATTCGAACACACCACTCTGCTCAGATGGAATTTGGTTCAGGCGCTGTGATGGTTTGCTCGTATGGTGATCAAAACGATGTGGCATTATTCCGGGAGATGAAGCTAGAAGAAATCGTAGCAATTGGAACAAATGGTACCATGACAGAATCTGCCGGTGCATATTCGGGTTTAAAGGTAAAACAGGCAAGAACCAAGATTATTGAAGACTTGCAAAATGCAGGACTGGTTGAAAAAATAGAGGAAATTACGCACCGCACGCCTGTCTCTGAGCGTAGCAAGATTCCAATTGAGATCATACCAATGGAAGAATACTATGTCAAGCAAATGGATGCAATTGAGAAAATTCGAGGCCTTGGCGCAAAAATACAATTCCATCCTGAAATGCACAAGCAAATTTTGATGAACTGGCTTGATTCAATCAGCATTGACTGGCCCATATCTAGACGACGATACTATGGAACAGAGATTCCAATATGGTACTGCAAGAATTGTTCAGAACCGCATGTGCCAGAGCCTGGCAAATACTACAAGCCATGGTCAGATGTAGCACCATTTGATAGATGTGTAAAATGTGGTGGAAAGGAATTTGTCGGAGAAACTAGAACCTTTGATACCTGGATGGATTCTTCAGTATCACCATTATTCATCTCAAAATACAACAAGGATCCGGAATTTTTCAAAAAGACATATCCTGCAACCCTACGACCGCAGGCAAAGGACATTGTCCGCACATGGCTATACTATACCATTCTACGATGCGAGCAGCTGACTGGTTCCAGTCCATGGTCTGAGGCCTGGATAATGGGATATGGGCTTGATGAAAAGGGAATGAAGATGAGTAAGAGTAAGGGAAATGCAGTAGATCCATTGCCAATCATAGAAAAGTTTGGCGCAGACACTTTCAGGTTCTGGAGTGCCAGTGAGATAAATCACGGATATGACTTTAGATGCTCTGAGCAAAAAATCGAAGCTACCAAGAAATTCCTATCAAAGCTCTGGAATGTATCTCGATTCATTTCCAGCTATCCTGTTGTGGAAAATGCAAATCCCACTGCTACGGATAAGTGGATTTTATCAGAGATGGATAAAGTAGTATCAGAATGCCAGAAAGGTTACTCTGAATACAACTTTTTTGTGCCTGCAATTGCCATTCGAGAGTTCACTTGGAATCTGTTTGCCGCGCATTACATCGAGATGGTAAAGGCGCGAGCATACGGAGAAGGCTTTACAGAGGATGAGAAAAATGCTGCAATTCATACCCTGCACAAGGTCTTGTCTACAATACTGGTACTGCTTGCGCCAATTACTCCGTTTATCACAGACTACATGTGGCTTGAGCTGTATTCCAAGGAAACAATTCACAAACAAAAGCATCCAAAGCCTGAAAATCATACTGAGATGACCCAGTACACAAAGGAAATTGAGGAATTCAATTCTAAAGTGTGGAATCAAAAGAAATCAAATGGACTATCACTCAAAGATTCCATATCAATTGAGATTCCAGAATCACTCAAACAATTTGCAAAGGATTTGATACCAATGCATAAAATTACAAATTAGTTGTAAGATCTAGAAGTCATCTGGTTCAAATTTGGCGGCCTATAGAATATAGAATGAAAGCACACACTCATTTGCTACCACCAAATTCCCATTCAAGTATTTGAGATTCTCCTAAATCAATGAATATCATATTATCATTAGAACCAACTATTGTTCCATTTTCTAGCATAGTAGTTGGTTTTACTTTGATTCGTATGTTTACAGTATCCCCTGCATTCCACCAAGGATAAGATGCAATATTAAAATCAGGCCATTGCTGCATGTTGTTCCCTAAATTAGATTCTCTTACACTGCCGTACTGTCCAGATTCCTCTTTGATACAAAATACACCACTACAAATATTGTATCCAAAATACTCTAAGGGATCTTTAGAATTATGATATAATCGAAAAATAACTCTAGTCTCAGCTAGTTCAGGCGGCCACATCCCATCATCAGTTGGATTCCAGATGGTTTTCACCACTCTTGCATCAAGCCCATGCGGATTATCCCTAGTGCTTGGTGTAAAGTCATACGAGTTTACAAGAAACAAAGCTAATCCAATTATTATTATGACAGAAATCGCAATTGCGAAAAGTCTTTTCTTTTTCATTCGGATATCAGTATGATTTCTACTTTAAAAACGACATTACGAATACCCGATCTTTTCTATGTTTTCTTTAAAACAAAAATTATTCGTCCGAGAATTGAATATTTCTTAATCATATTATTTCATAATTAATTATTTGACATTTCCCCTAGAGGATCAAATTATTGTGTCTTTTTTGTAGGCTTAATCATGGAAACAAAATACTTGTGCCAGGACACATCACTAGTCAATTCAGGATGAAATGACACACCAAGAATGTTTCCCTGTTTTACTGCAACTACTTTTTCATTAAATTTTGATACTGTTTCTACTCCTTTACCCAATCCTTCTATTGATGGTGCACGAATAAACACACCTCGAGATTTTGGAATTCCAATTGATTCAGCAGATATTTCTGCCTCAAAGGAATCTCGTTGACGCCCAAAAGAATTTCTCTCTACTCTCACATCCAGTAAATCCAAAAGCGGCTGGTCCATCTTGCCTACGACTCTGTCCTTTGCTGTCTTTGATAGTAGAATCAATCCTGCACATATTCCAAAAACCGGCATTCCTTGCTGAATTTTTTCTTTTATGGTCTTGATTGCGCCATTAACTAGCGACATTTGGCCCATCATGGTACTTTCTCCACCAGGAATAATCAGTGCATCAAGCTTTGATATCTCAGAAGGTGTCTTTACTCCTCTGACATTTCCCTTCAGGCCAGATTTTGCAAGGGCTGCCTTAGTGGCTGCAATATTTTCTGCAACATCTCCCTGCATCCCTAAAATGCCAATGTTTACACTCATGCCGTGCTACCACGCTCTTGCATTCGTAGTTCCAAATTCTTAACATCTAATCCCAGCATTGACTGTCGCTCATCAATCATTCTTTGTGCTTCCTTTACCTTGTCTGCATCTTCCCAGAATGTCGTAGCCAATACAACTGCACGTGCCCTTTCCTTGGCATCCTCTGCCTTGAATATACCAGAGCCAACAAATATTCCGTCACAGCCAAGTGACATCAAATATGCAGCATCTGCAGGTGTTGCAATTCCACCTGCTGCAAAATTCACAACAGGCAATCTACCTAGTTTTGCAGTCTGTTCTACAACATCATATGATACCTTGAATTCGCGTGCAATTCTAACCAAGTCTTGGTTATCGCCTGAATCATAAACTGATTTTATTAATCGTAATTCGTCATTTACTTTTTTGATATGAGTTACTGCCTCTGCAACATTTCCAGTTCCTGGCTCGCCTTTAGTTCTAATCATTGCGGCGCCTTCCTCTATTCTTCGCAGTGCTTCTGCTAAAGATCGTGCGCCATTTACAAATGGTGTGGTGTAATCCCATTTCCAGATGTGATGGGTCTCATCAGCTGGTGTTAGAACTTCGGATTCATCAATCATGTCGACATTTGTTTCCTCCAAGACGCGTGCCTCATAGACATGGCCAATTCTACACTTTGCCATAACAGGAATGGTTACTGCATCCATTATCTCTTCAATAACCCGTATGCTTGCAGTCCTTGCAACGCCGCCTGCCTTTCTTACATCAGATGGAAGCTTGTCTAGTACCATTACAGATACTGCGCCTGCTTCTTCTGCAATTTGGGCCTGCTCTACTGTGGTGACATCCATTACTACGCCATTTTTTAGCATGTGGGCAAATCCTCGCTTTAGTGTAGAGGTTCCGCGCGCAGTGAAAAAAGAGCCAACCTTTTCGTTGATCTTTCCCTTTGCGTTTGGCAGGTCACCAGAAAGAGGAATCATAGGTAAACTAGCTGGTTTTGCATATTTATAGGAATTGGGATGAAATCCTCTTTTTTCTAACGCGTATAAACACGGTATGAGTGGATCTCTGACTGTTTGTTTGCACTGATTTTATGAGATCCGTTTTACTCTTGAATTTTTGTCGCAGTGATAATGACAATAATACAACGCGATTGTGATTTTGTTATTTTTTATGTTTGAAAATGGCGATAAAATATCCAGATACAGAAACTGTTGAAGCGTTCATAAAAATTCATCTTGAGAGAACCGGAACAAAGCCATCATTTCTTAGCAAGTCAAATTTGATGTTTGTGTTAGACTCTGTAAAAGATATCTCAAACAATTCTGCTAGTGTGAATGGTCTCATTTACAAGGCAGCATATTTAATTTCTAAAACAATAGAGCTTCATCCCATGACGGATGGAAACAAACGAGTTGCAATTTTACTAGCGGAATTGTTTTTGCGCATGAATGGTAAAAGAATCACTGCCACATCAGACGAAATATATGAAAAGATGATTGCTCTTGCCAAGCACGATATCAAAGAAAATGATATTAGGAATTGGCTTGTATATAGTGTGACATAAAATGGCACAAACGCAAAAACCAATTGATGAGCAAATTGAACAACTCAGAAACACTCTGAATTCGGAACAACGAGAGGTCTTTGATCTTGCCTTGCGGATCATTGATGAGCGTAAAGAATTGTATGAAAAACTTGCCAAAACCTAGTTGTGCATGGATTGGATTATTTTCAACATACTAGAAGGCAAATGTTCTCCTGAAGAAAAAATAATCATTGAAATTATTTCATAACTAATGTTTTGACATAAACATCAGGCATTAAACAATAGATAATTCGGAATTGGTGTTCTTCATTGCTCGATGGATCATTTTTACAAACAAAAACATTCCAGATAAAATTACAAATCCAGAGATTCCAAAAATAATACCAAACTGTTCATGGTATGATGCACTCAATAACACATCACCTATTGTCCTGATTGCAAGTGCCGCTATGATTAATGTCAATGGGATGTGATTAAAATCCAAAAATCTGATTGATTTTTCAAGAATTGGCGGGATCATTATTGGCAGGTATAGCATTATTGTGATTCCAATGAACCCGATTGCGGTGTAGTGTATGGTAAGATCATACATTGCAAAACTTGCAAGATTTGCTGCGTGTAGTGCACCAAGAATCAAACCCGTCAGCAAGAACCCAAACGCGATTCTGGTGTGAAGTATAATGGTGTGAAATCTTTTCTTTTTCTCGCCTGATATGAGCTTGAGAATTTCTGTATTATCAAATCCTCCAAATATGTACAGAGATAGTGCAAAGCAGGAGACCATCCCAATCAGTAAAACATTGAAGAGAACTCCAAGATATGCAGACGGGAAAACCGTTGCTGCAATCCCCACACTGCCACATACTACTGCCAGAATTATCGCAGAGAACACTAGCTTTCTTTTTGGCCGAATAAAGCCAAGAAATGATGGTAATGTCTTGTATTCTATGGCAAAAATCATCAAAATTGGAAATAGCAGCCACATTTGTTTTTGTATTAGCGATTCTTGCTGTGGTATGAATAGTGAGATTGCCTGTGATGATATTAGTAGTAAGATTGATACAGTAATGAAATAATCAGATTCCCTTAGCAGCTTTGGAATTATTCGTAACATGTAAAACATCAAGCCTCCAAACATAGAGACCCCAATCAATCGGAGTATGGTTGCAATATAGTAATAATCAATTGAGAGAACACTTGATGCAAGATCAACTGATATTGATGATATCACAAACAGGTATGATATTTTTGCAAGTCTATTTGATGGAGTCAGCTCGTTTCTCATTCTAGGTATGATCATGTAGCCTACGCCCATTATCAATAGTGTGACAAATCCGTTTAGCTGAAAAATTCTATGAACTGCAAACAGTGATGATACTTGTTCAGGTATTGGTATGCCAAAAAAGGTCAGCATCCAAATCGAGCCAATTGTAGTTCCAATAAATGACAGTATCACGCCAGTCATTATGAATGGCTTGCTGACAGGAGTATAGTTGATTACGCTCATTGGCTTGCTTGGGTGATTAGTTTTTCAAGCTCTGATTCTACGTTTGATACCAGCGGTGGAATAAAGGATGTAGTTGCGTTTTGCTCTGGCCACTGTATTTGCTTTGTCTTGCCGTTTAGTGTCACCTTGAGTGAGAATTTTGTGTATTCAGTTTGTGATTGGTCTGCCGGTATAGAGTCCATTGGGAGCTGCATAAAGCCAGTCTCTTTTACTAGTGCCGTGAGTCTTGTTATCTGGTCTTTTGGTATAGTCATTGTTTTCTCTATTGGTTGGGAATCAGGTGTGGATACGATGTATTTTAGTGCGCCATCATCAGATATTGTGAGGATTTCTGACTTTTGTGGAGAGATTCTCTCAGTTACTCCAAGTGAGATTTTTTTGAGATCATATTTTATGAGTTCTACTGTGATTTTGTCATCCGCGTTTGCTGCTGAAAATGGAACCTGTGGGTTGAAAATCATTGGTATTGCAATCAAAACTGCCAGAATTATTGGGATTGCCGCTGCAATCAAAAGTATGGGTTTTGCCATTATACCATTAAGAGAATTTTGATTTTGTAATAAATCTAGGTTTTACAGTATCACCAGATAGAATAAATCCAAGTCTGAATTTTTGTTATTCGTGGGGTCGTAGCCCAGCCTGGTAAGGCGACTATGATTGACAAAGTCATCGCTAGAGGCTCCAGAAGTAAACAATCCAAACTGATTTCACAAGATGATGTGAGTTTGGAGCTGCAGTGACCTGTAGATCGCCGGTTCAACTCCGGTCGGCCCCACGTTA
>CAYOBG010000048.1:0-9665 GCA_964402265.1 uncultured Candidatus Nitrosotenuis sp.
TTTTGCATGCACTTTGAATCCCTAAACGCAATTGTGACTTCGCGGACTATGATATTACCGTCATGTGAAATGTTTCTAACTGATTTTGTTCCTTTCCAGAATTTTGGTTCATTATCAAGATCAGAGATTACTTCCCAGACTTTGTCTGCGGGGGCATTTATTGTGAGTGCGGCCTCGATTGTTGCCATGGTATGATGATTAGAGTCGTAAATATTAGTCTTGATCTATGGAGTAAAATCAAAGGTCAGACTTTCAGTTGTACCGGAATATGTGACTGTCAGAGTGTATTTGCCTGCCTGTGTCCATCCATCCCCACCGGCAATCACTAGTGTGGAAAACAGATGACTTGGCTTTACTGTTACTGTTTCACTCCAAATTTCCTGGTTTGCTGGATTGCTAATTGCAAGTCTGACTGTTGAGGCAGAATCTTTTGTCTTGCCTGAAATTGATATTATGTCACCTAGTGCATATGATACGGCATCGACTTCTAGGCTCTTTGTCACTGGTGGTGGTACGATATCTACATCTTGATTCATTGCAACAAATGACACCACTAAAACTGCAAACACTACTGCGCAAACTGCAATTACTATATTTCGTAGCTTGATTTTTCCGTCAAGTTTTGGGATTGGTTTTTCTTGCTTTGGTTTTTGTTGTTTTATTTCCAGCATTGTTGGCGGATTTCTTGGCGGCGGTGGAGGTGGAACTATTCGTTTTTGTGACTCTATAGGTCTTTCAGGCTTTGGGGTTACATCTTGGGGCTGCAGGTATCTTGAAATCAACCCTTCTACGTATTTTCTGTCATCAATTGATACTAGTTTTGTAGATGTAAATTCCGCCTTTATTTTTGAGAGTCGTGCCGAATCTCCATGGCCTGATTTTAGTAGGGCGTCAATGTCATCTGTGAAAAACTGACCCATACGGATTTTGTGCAATCTTTTCACATAAATTAATTGTGTGGATATATTGCCAAAATTACAAAGAATATTTTACAAAGTCGCGCCTAAAACTTCGAAATTCATTTTAAGTGGTGCAAAAAACCCCATTCCATGACAATAACATATGATGACTTTGCCAAACTAGAGATCAAAGTCGCCAAGATTATCGCAACGGAAAAAATTCCCGGGAAAACTAAGATCATAAAGGGGACAATTGATCTTGGCGGAGAAACTCGAGACCTCATAATTGGAGGCGCTCAATATTTTACACCAGAAGAGCTGATAGGCAGAACTGTAATTGCAATAACTAATCTTGAGCCAAAAACAGTTGGCGGCGTAGAATCAAACGCAATGCTCTTGGCAGCAGACTCTGATGACAAGCCGTACTGGCTAAGCGTTGATGATATCGTTCCACTCGGCACGAAAATAAAATAGCTATCCTATTCCAGGTCTGTCCTTTTTTGTCTCTGCGGGCTTTTCAGTTGCCTTCTCTTGCAGCTCTTGTGTGTCGATTTTTATTTTCAGAATTTTTTCGATTTTGTTTATGATGTTAATTGCCGCTTTGTGTTGAGGCGCTTCAGGATCAAAGATTTCTCCAAAGAGGCCAATCCCATCAATCTGTTTTTCCTTTGCAGTACCTAATATCAGACCGTTGAACCAAGTTATGCTTTTTACATCGTTTGGTAAGATCTTGATTTCATTTTCTTTTAATGTGTCAAGCAATTTTTGAGTGGTTGCAATTCCAAAGACTCCATCACCATTGGTTTTCTCCATTGGGAAATATCCACCAGTTGAAATTACCATTTTTATTTTGCCAAATTTTTGCACCGTATCAATTACAAAGTTTACCAAGTCTGTAACCACACCTGGCTCCTGAGGCTGGTTTTCACCGGTAAATACAACTAGGGAGTTTTTCTCATCAACTAGAATTTTGTATTGGTCAGTTGGTATCTCGATTAGGCCGTCTTTTTGGTCAATCCATGGCTTGTCTGAAAGCGAAATCTTTGCGGCATCTTTTGCATTTACCTTACCTGCAATGTGTGCAGTCACCAGTCCACCGACTCTGCCCATGTCTGGCAAGGATGCAATCAAAATTATCTCATTTAGCTTGAAATTGCCAAAAAATTCTGTTTTCATCTGAAATACAAAAACAAGAAAAAGTATATGCGCTTTACTTCTAAATCCTAGACGGATCTAGTCGTAAATCATTAGATTTTTTTCTTCTAGTAGGGAATGCAGGTTGTTAACAGAGCGGTATACGTCTGGCTCTTTTTTAGCTCCGGTGCATACTAGCTTTCCTGATGAGAAAAGCAGAATGACTGTTTTTGGATCAAGCATTCGGTGAATCAGACCTGGAAATTGTTCTGGCTCGTACATGCTTCTAGGTAGGGTTCTTGCCGCCTGTTCTAGGTGAATCTTGCCACCCAAGTTGATTGACGCGACAATGTTTTGGATATCCACCACTGCGTCCTTTTTGACTTTGATTCCGCCCTTTCTGAGCTTTTGAACAACAGACTTGACTGCACTTCGCGCCATTTCTTCGGACTTGGCACCGGTGCAGACCATTTTGCCAGAAGTAAAAATCAACGTTGCAGTCTTGGGGCTCTTTAGTCTAAAGACTAGGCCTGGGAACTGATCTGGGTGATACTCTACGTCTGGGAAATTACGAGTAATCTCATTTAGGTCCATTTTCTGATCTACGGAAGCTGAAGCAACTACATTCTCGATGCTTACTATCGGCTTTGTTTGTGGCATACGCTACAACTTGACTTATCTAGGCTATATAAAGAGCACTTTCTATTTGTTAACTAGGCAGACAATTTCTTTGAAATTTGAGCAAAATTCTATGATCGTCTTACACAAATCCATTAATTTGGTAGGGCAAGCCTTGTGAGTTACTTGAACTATACCGAAATTTTCTCACCTGACAACATGTTTGGTGGTGATTCCTCAAATCCGGTAATGTGGCTGATCTGGATTGTACCAATTGTAATTTTCGTGTTCTATGGCCAAAGAATCCAGCTCCAGATTACATCTAGTGAAATAAACAAGAGCATAGTAAAGCTGCAAAAATACAAAGACGAAACAAGAAAAGAATTGCTTGACTATCTGCAAAAAAGCAAGGCTACAGGTGATGTAGCAAAAAAGGTGGACCGATTTTTAGAATATTTTACCATAATGCCAGTTGACATAGACCCAAACGGAATAATGCCAAAAATAAAGCACCTCCTAAGATCTAGGGAGGACTATACTAAATCTCAAGTGCTCTCCTTGGCAGAAAACATCACGCCACTTGAGGCAAGCAAAATTCAAAATCTCCTAGAGGTTGTAACATCTCTGAACCTTTTGCACAAAATTGTAAGACATCTGTACCTTACTGCAAAAAGGCAAAACAACTTTCCACTCATTTTGCCGCTCCAAATGATGATTCCGTTTATCATGGAGCAGGCAGACGCACTAAAGGGTGCAGTTCCGGCATTAAAGCAGGGCCAGCCAATTGGGGATGGAATTGGTCCGATGGTTGTGGGAAAAATGATGCTAAACACTCCAAAAAAGACAATCGTACAGGAAACAGTGTACTCTGAATCTGAGTATGATGGACGAAAACTCTACCTCTTAAAGGCGGAAGGTCCGGCTGCAACCGTTGGCAGGCCAGGCGATGCCGTGGAAATGCTGGTTGCAGAAAAAAAGCCAAGTGTCATAATCATGGTTGATGCTGGGCTCAAGCTTGAAGGGGAAATATCTGGAACTGTGGCGCAAGGATTTGGAGCAGCCATTGGTGGAGTTGGAACAGACAGGTTTCAAATCGAAGAGGTTGCAACTGCACACAACATTCCAGTTTATGCAATTGTCATAAAGCAATCAATCAAGGAAGCAATCGCACTGATGACTAAAGAGATAGCAGACAAGGCAGACGAAGTGGAATCTCAGGTCTATCAAACCATCACAGAAAACACAAAGGCAGGCCAAGGTGTCTTAGTAGTCGGTGTTGGAAACACATTAGGAGTCCCACAATGATATTTTCAAAAAAAGAAAAAACCATCATAGCATATACTGTAGAGAAATGTCAGTCCTGCAAAAAAGAGTCTAAACGAAAGTTCAAAGAAGGTGACTGTCTTTTTGCGCAAGGCATACCATGTGATGCCTGCAAGGGACAAACAAATATCTCAAAAATATTTGGCCAGCCTATAGAGTAGTAACAATTGCACCATTCTCAGTCGGAATGAATGTGTGCTCTGCCTGTGCCACTCTTTGGCCGTTTGCTTCATTTAACACTGGATACGCGCGAACAACTTTGTTTTTGATGAGCTCATCTAACAGGGTTCTGGTTTCTTTTTCATCGCGTTCTTTTGTGAGCCATCGCAATGCAAATGGCAATGAATTACAGGTTTCCCAGATGTAATCTACAAGCTTGTTTGCATTTTCATTTTTTATTTTCTTGCGGGAGACTAGGCCAAAGATGTTTTTTGTCTTGCCTTCTCTTACAAAGCCCAACCCCTTTGCGGTTGTAACGAACGGCTCACAGGCATATGCTTCCTTTGTGGATAGTGAAAACGAGCCAATCGACCACATGTTTGGGATTGATTTTCCAGCATGAATGGTGTATTGCTCCAGTGAATGGCCAGACAAATTTGCAATCGGCTTTAGATTATACTGCATTACTGTTTTTTGAATAGTTTTACCGATGTCACTTGATTTGGTTCCCTCCTTTACCATTGCCATTGCAGCCTTTAGTGCATCTTCTGCGGCATCAACTAGAATTGCAGACTCTGGACTGTATGATACAGTTACTGCAGTGTCTGCAATGTATCCGTTGATTTGCACGCCAAGATCAATTTTGATTAAGTCTGAGCTAGTCAGAACCTTGGGATCATTTGGCTCTGCGGTATAGTGAGCTGCAATTTCATTAAGACTCGTGTTTACTGGAAACGCGCATTTTCCTCCGCGACTTTTTATTTCGGACTCGACTGTCTCGCAGATTTCGTACAGTGTTTTTCCGACCCAGTCTTTTTTTCTTGCAAGCTCGCGGACCTCGGATGCTATTTTGCCTGCTTTTACGTAATCATCAATTTGCAATGGTTGTGGTGACCTGTGTATGTTATTTAAAATCAATGACGCTTAAATTGGGGCAAAAAATCTGCACACACATCGGGATCGTGGTCTAGCTTGGTATGATTCGGGTTTTGGGTACCTGAGGTCGTCGGTTCAAATCCGGCCGATCCCACTTTTACTAATACCATAATTTTTAATCGACAACATTGTTTGTGATGTAATTGAGCGCAAAACGTGAATGGATTCTAATTGCTGGAATTCTGCTTTTCATGATTGGGCTTTTGTCTACTGGATTGCCGCTAATCTATTCTGTTATAATTGCAGTTGCAATCTATGCTGGAATCAAACTATATGTTGGCCGCAGCAAGCTAAAGATTGCAAAAACTCTTCCTGAAGGCGTCTGCATTGACTGCGGTCAAAAAATCATAGGTGGAACGTGCCCAAACTGTCACGGAATGAGATAGAAATCATACGCACTCTTTTTTAGCAATTAGAGCGCAATTTTTGTGAAATGCATCCCCAATTCACCACTTGCTCAACTTTTGCTCAATTTAGATCTAAAATGATATTGGGCTCAAAAATAGTTTGGTAGGAAAAATGAGGATATTACCCCTAGCTGGACTGTTTGCGACTTTACTGTTTTTCGGAATATTTGGTACGTCTTATGCCGTAGATGAACTAGCAGACCATGTTGTAATTAATGAGATTGATACAAACCCACCAGGGGACGACTCTAAAACCGTCTCAGAATGGGTAGAGCTGTTCAATCCAACCGACCAAGACATTAGCATTGGCGGATGGAAAATCGCATCAACTACTGTTACCAAAAAAACAATGACGCTACCACCCGGTGCAATAATTAAGGCAGGACAATTCCAGGTTTATTCATATCAAAGCTTGTGGTTTACTGATGTCTCAGAAAAGGTTCAGCTCAAGGACAAGGAAGGAAACGTAATTGATGAAACCCAATCCATAACTGATCAAAAAAATGATTTTCAATCGTGGCAAAGAAAGTATGATGGTGTGGTTTCTGACTCTAACACATGGGTATTTAGAACATCATCTGCCGGATCATCAAACGGCAAGCTGGACTTGGGGTCTGGCGGCTCAGATGAGCTGACAATTTTTGTAAAGGCGGACAGCAAAAACTATGTCTTTGATGAAACCGCAATAATTTCTGGAAACGTATCGGAGCGAGTCTACCAAGAAAAGCCATATTTCTCACAACAAAAAATCTCAATTAATGTTGATGGCCCTGGCAAATACCAGAGAACCATCACACTATATCCTGATTTGAATCTCCAGTACAAGACTAATCTAAAACTAGACAAAGTTCTTGGCGTAGAATCTGGAACATATCGAGTTGACGTATCATATGGTGCAGTATCTGATACTACAATATTTTCAGTAGGCGAGAAAAAGATTGCATCTGCAACAGAAGAGGAGACAGAGCTTACAATTTCTACAGACAAGCAAGTATACATTCCAGGCCAAACCGTGCTTATTTCTGCTAGCACGAGCAAAATCATTCCGAGTGTGGGCCTCAAGTATTCTGTCTATGATGCAAAGGACATCCGAATCTTCTCGGGTACACTATATCCAAAGCAATCTGGCGTGTTTTCAGGAAACGTCTACATGAGTCCGACAAAGCCAATCTATGGAACACTAAACATCATTGCAGACTATGGGGACCAGCACGCAGAAACAACATTTGAGCTTGCAAAAGACATCAAGGATTTGGATCAAATCATACTGACCACTGACAAAGATGCGTATGCACCGGGCGAGACAATCGTGATTTCTGGCAGAAGCAACAAGTATGTAGTCGCACTTGACCTAGAAGTAATCCAAACTGGAGCAGGCTCTATTGGCAAAACAGTGACCAACATTTTCAAGATTAAAGATCAAGTCGATCTGGCAGGCGATAGCACATTCCGATATGAGCTAAAGGTCCCGGCAAGCGAGGGTAACATGGGTGATTTCAAAGTTACAGTATCAAAGGAGTTTGGAAAAGCAACAACTGAATTCAAAATTGTTGAAAATCCTGATGACTATGTAGCCACTGCAAAATATTTCATAAAGACTGACAAGGAAAAATACATCACAGGTGAAACTGTCAATGTTAGCGGCCGCGTCACTCTAAAAGAGAGAAGCAGCTACGAGACAATCCCGGTTCGTATTACCATAACAGATGACAAAGGAAAGCAAATCACAATTGCTTCCGAAGTATCAAGCAAACAACTAGTCCAGGATAAGGTCGTATCTAAAACTGCTATTTACTCATTTACATCAATCCCAGATGCGGCTGGAAATTTCAAATTAGACTTTAAGGTAAATTCCGCATCATTCAAGCCAGGAATATACACAATTCGTGGTAGCTATGACAAGCACCTGTTTGATACTGCATTTGTGGCAAACTCTGACCTTGACGTTACCAATCGTAATATTGTTGCCTCAACAGACAAACAAGTCTATGGGCTAGGTGAGACAGTAAAACTGGACGGAACCCTAGTCAGCGGACAATCCACAATCAAAATCACGCTCACAAAGCCTGATGGAAAAACAGTTGGTGCCGGAGCAAAAATCGACAATTCCAAGTTCACTTGGAGCTGGACTATTCCAAGCAAGGATTATGACCTGACAGACATTAGAGACACACGAAATGATAAACCAAGTGTATTTGGCGTCTACAAGATTTCAATTAGTGCAACATCCGAAACTGCCGATGTCTTTTTCAAGGTATCAGAAAATCCTGCACTAGATACACTTGAGATAAAGCCACTTGTGGTAAAGACTGACAAGTCAGTGTATGCTGCAGGTGAAAAACTAGTGGTTTCAGGTGAGGCCATAAAGCGACAGGACAATGTCAACACTGCACTAGGTGCAATCAAAGACAGAGTTGGCGTTGATGTTAGGACCAGTTCCAACAAAGTAATCTTTACTTCTAATCTTGATCTGAATAGCGGTGGCGCATTCAAGACAACATATGATCTCCCACTTACATTATTCAAAGAAGGAAAATACAAGGTGGTCGTATCATACCAGAAACTCAGAGCAGAGACCGCATTTGAAATCAAAAACAGCGTTCCTCTTGGTACACAAGGAAAAACCACCGTCACAATAGAAACTGACAAAGAACAATACTTGGCAGGTGACACAGTTCACATCACCGGTTCTACAAACAAGGTTTTGTATTTGACGACACTTGAACTGGTGGTAAATCTAAAAGATGATTCCAAGATTGACTGCGGCAAATTCTATTGCGGCCTTGGAGGAAAGCAGATTGACATTTCAAGAAGCTATGAGAACGGGTTCTATTCTTATGATTACACAATTCCTGCAAACTCTGCGATTGGAACATACGAGGTAAAGGCAGACACTGACTTTGGGACATTTACTACAACATTTGATGTGGTGGAAAAACTCGCCAAAAAGACAAGCGAGTCAGCCTCAAAAATATCTGAGAAATTCAACAGAATTACCGACCCAATTGTAGAAGTTGGATTATTTGAGCAAACCAAAGATGACAAATCCGTCGCTCCAAGTATCCTACAAGGCTCACTGATAACGCCTCGCGGCTCTGAGAAGACAGTGAACCTAATGATTACAGCAGATGATGGCACATGCATCATTGGACAATCAGAGGAATGCCTAGTTTCAGGACCAACAAAGGAAAATGGACTTGCATACAAGACAGTGACCTTTGCCGGAATGCAATACAAGGTGACGTATTCTGGACCGGAACCAATACTTGAAAAGTTCTCAATCACACCAGCACTTGCAGAAGACGTGATTCCTGACTCGTCTTGGTTCATAGAAGTGGAAAACCACGCCCCTACAGCCAGGATATACTATGAAATAGTATACACTGAAATCCAGTAAGAAAATATTCTACCATACTTGGAATAATATCATGCACGTCCAAGTTTTGATGTTCAAGCAAGACGATCCGAAAAAGTGTACTGCGGCCAAGCTTGTCAAGTTTAAACTGGCAAAAAGTGTCACTAGGACTAAATCTGATACCATAATACTGGATCCGTTTGCAAAGCAGACCCTACTACACCATGACTCTGAGCTTACCGATTCGATTACCGGAATTGACTGCTCTTGGAATTTGGCAGAATCGGCGTTCTCAAAAAGATTTGGCGGCATACCGCGAAAGCTCCCGCCACTACTTGCCGGAAATCCAGTGAATTATTCCAAGCTCGGGAAACTTACAACAGTTGAGGCAATTGCAGGGGGTGTCTTTATTTTGGGTTATGAGGATCTGGCACTCGAATTATTATCAAAATTCAACTGGGGCCACACCTTTTACGATCTAAATCAAGATCTGCTAAAGGACTACTCCAAGCTTGAACTAGAAGAGCAAATTCCGTCATTGCTGCAAGAGTATGGAATTGTGCAAAATGTTGACTGAGTAGCAAATAAGCTATTCCGAGTAAAGATTTATTCAAATCCTCTTTGGGAGCGGTAGGTTAAGATGACTTCTGAGGCACCAACTGGATTCGCAAGAACAATGGGCCTACTCGACGTGGTCATGGTAGGGGTAGCAGCCATGATTGGTGGTGCGATCTTTGTGCTTGTCGGGCCTGGAATAGGCGAGGCAGGACCTGCCTTGATGATCGCATTTTTGTTAAACGGCATAATCACAATATTTACTGCATTTACCTATGC
>CAYOBG010000049.1:0-9583 GCA_964402265.1 uncultured Candidatus Nitrosotenuis sp.
CGGTAGAAAATACTTTCTCACATTTCATCCTGCTGCAATAATATACAACCAAGAGCTGGCAAAAATATTTGAGCAAGACATTGCCACATTGGCTGAGATTATCAAAAAATGAACGATAGAATAGATAGGGAATTTTATTCGCGAGACACAGTACAGGTAGCAAAGGATCTTTTGGGAAAGATGCTGATTAGAAAAATTGGCCGTAATATCATATCCGGAATAATAACTGAGACAGAGGCATACCGGCAATCAGATGACCCTGCAAGCCATGCATGTCACACCAGAACTGAGCGAAACCGCGCAATGTTTGATACTGTGGGTCATGCCTATGTGTATTTCACATATGGAATGTATCACTGCATGAACGTGGTTGCAAAAAGCAAAAAATACAAAGCAGGTGCGGTCTTGATTCGCGCACTAGAACCGCACACCGGGATTGATACCATGATAAAAAACAGAAAGACTGAGAACATTTCAAATCTTACCAACGGCCCTGCAAAGCTTGCAATTGCGCTAGACATTACCAAAAAGCAGTACGGTGAGGATTTGGTGGAATCAAATTCATTATTTCTCACACATGGAGTAGAGCCTCAGAAAATAATTTCATCACCAAGAATTGGCATCAAGGTTGGAACTGACAAGATGTGGAACTTTAGAATAAAACTCTAGTCCTCATCGTCTTTTTGTATGGTCCAGGGGGCAAACCTGCCAAGAATCTTTTCCCAGTCCATGCGCAAAACAAAGATGATGCTGCCAAGCATTATTCCAACAAATACGGCAAATCCAACATACACGATAGCTGGATCCTGAACGTTTTCTAGGAATGGCTCGACATAATTCATTCCAAAGATATGCGATATCAGCACTATAACATAACTTAGGACCAGCTTTCCTGCCAGAGTAGAGATGAAAAACCTCACGGGATTATACTTGGCAAGCCCCAATGGCACGTAAATTAGATCATCAGGTATTGGAGTAGCCGCTGCCACAAATGCCGCTGCTGCCCCGTATCGCTTTACTAATCGCTCAAATGGCTTCATTCTTTTTCGGGTTTTTTCAGTGATTATTCTCCTGCCCTCGTATGATATCAAAAAGATGATCTGCTTTGCAACAGTTGACGTGATTGCTGCAATTAGCGCCAAATAATGGATGTTGAATTTTTCTCCAGCAGACATTGTAGCTAGAAAGATAAACGATGGTAACGGGACAAATGGAATTAGCGAGCCAAAAAAGCTGACCAGTGCCAAACCGACATAGCCTAGCTCATCAGAAAACGGAAAGATTACTGATAAATCCACGATTTTGAAATCTTTGTTTTAGATTATTAAGCTATACAGAGCGTCTATTCGCACCACCACGATATTAAAATACGATGTTTTGACAAAACCAGAAATGGCAAAAAAAGAAGACTATGAAATCTGTAACAGAATAATACTGATCAGCCCATACATCCGATTTGTAGGGATTATCAACTCACATGGCAATCTCTTGGCATACAAGAGACGAGAGAAGCTAGAGCCATTACTTGACTCCACTGCAACAAAGAACCAATTTTCCCACATTGCAATCAAGACAGACATGGAAAGCAAGTTTGACAAAAAGCTTGGACTGGTGAAATTTGTCTGGGAAGAACGGGAAAAGGTACAAACCATATCATTTGCAGTAAGCAAGAAACGAGTCTGGGTATCCATTGACAAAAAGGTAATCCGCTCTGAAATGCTTCGAATTATTGATTCGTGTCTGCCAATTGTGAAAAATTATTCATAGAGCCAGCACTGCACGTACCCTGATTCTGTTTTGGTGGAAATTGGGTCCTTGTGGCATTTATCCATTACATGTGAGCATCTGTCTATGAATCTGCATCCTTGCTTTGGGTTTATCAGACTAGGTGGCGATCCTGGAATGTATTTTGGTTTGGAATCATCGTGCAACCTTGGAATTGATTGGATTAGTGCCTGAGTGTATGGGTGCTTTGGGTTTTGCAATATTTGGGCAGAGCTGCCAAACTCGACTAGCTTTCCTGCATACATTATGCCTATTTTTTCGCAAATCTCTGACACTGCTGCCAAATCATGCGATATCAAAACAAAGGATACTCCTTGCTTTTTTAGGCTCTTGAACAGATTTAGTATTTGGGATTGCACCAAGACATCAAGTGCTGTGGTGGGCTCGTCTGCAATGACTAGTCCTGGCTTTAGTAGTAATGCCATTGCAATTACCACTCTCTGCTTCATTCCGCCTGAGAGCTCGTGTGGGTATCTTTCCAAAACGGATTCATCAAGGCCTACTTCGGACAGAGCAGATTTCATGATATAATGTGAGTCGCCAGAGAACTTGTGCTGTTTTAGCACATCAGAGAACTGTTGCGATATCGTGTATACGGGGTCTAGTGAGTTCATTGCCCCCTGAAATATCATGGATATTTGCTTCCAGCGATAGGTATTGTCAAACTCGTCATTTGGCAGATCCAGAATTGAATTGCCATTATACGATATTATACCAGACGTGATCTTGCCGCCCTGAATCGTCCTAAGAATCGATAACCCTAATGTGCTCTTTCCGCATGCGCTCTCACCCACAATACCCACTGACTCGCCTTCAGGTACAGAAAATGAGACATCCTGTACTGCAAGTAGCGGCCCTTTTTCCGTGGCGTATTGTGTGGACAAATTATGTATCGACAAAAACATACGATCAGACTCTAGTGGTTTGGTGTCGAGGGCAACATTTAACTTTGTTTTATTTTTGATTTGGTATATTGCAAGTTCCAATCTGCATGTTTGATGCAAAAAACGCGGTTCTGTGCCCGCAATGTGAATCCAAGCTGGAAACAGGCCAGCTCACAAAGGCAGATGTGGACGCATCAATGAAATTGGCAAAACTTGCCAAGACTAATACAGAAATTGACAAGTTTGTTATGAGCTCATGCAGACAGGTAGAGCAGAACTTTGTGCTGTATCTATCAAAACCTGACATTGATATTATTCGAAAAAGCCGCGTTTTGTATAGGGCTTTGTCAGGCGAGTTCTCTGGCAAACTCTGGCTAGTCGAATCTGAATCAAATGACAGAAAGTTCATCGAGGACTTGTTCTTTCCAACTAAAATATTATCAATTAATGTAGTCTGGGTTCCTGGAGGAATTCAGAAAACAAAGATCATAGTATCTGGAAAATGGACGTCGCGATTCCCAATCGATGTTACCCAGGTGACAAACATTGTAAAGGAGCTGCGCCAGCTTGATGTGGTAATTGAATTTGAGGAAGGTGGCAAGAAATGAGATTCAAGAAAACACATGACATTGATTCTATATCAATATCACTTGAGGGAAAGCAAATAGTAATTGGAGGATGGGTAGAGGATTTACGAAAACTGGGCAAGATGTCGTTTTTGACGGTACGAGATGTTACAGGTCTTGCGCAGATAATAGTAAAAGATATTGCACTACCTGAGGATTTGACACGCCAGACAGTAGTAATGATACAGGGTACTATCCAGGGAACAAAGGCGCGTGATTTCACATTTGAGATAAAGGCAGACGCAATTGACATTTTAACCAAAGCAGTTCATCCATTGCCAATTGATCCAATAGGCAGACTGGAATCAAACATCGATAATCGACTAAATGCGCGAGCGCTGGACTTGCGAAACCAGCGGGTTGCTGCAATATTCAAGATTCGCTCAGCCGTTTTAGCATCACTGCGAAAATCATTTCTATCAAAGAAATTCATTGAAATTACAACACCCAAAATAATTGGCAGTGCAAGTGAGGGCGGCGCTAATTTATTCTCGCTGGAATATTTTGGCAAAAAGGCATACTTGGCACAATCACCACAATTGTACAAAGAACAGATGACTATCGGTCTTGAGCGAGTATTTGAGATTGCGTCATTTTACAGGGCTGAAAAATCCCACACCGGCCGTCATTTATCAGAATTCACATCAATTGATCTAGAGGCAGCATTCATGGACTATACTGATGTCATACAAATCTTGGAAGACTTGGTGGTGCAGGTGTTCCGTGATGTTGTGGATAATTGCAAGTCAGAGCTTGCTACACTGGAGCGAACCATACAGATGCCATCCGTACCATTTGAGAGAATAACATATTCGCAGGTAATTGAGGAACTAGCAAAAAAAGGAGTCGCACTCAACTTTGGGGATGACTTGCTTGACTCGCATCTAAAGATAGTAGGTGAAAATCATCCTGGACTGTTCTTTTTGCTTGACTGGCCCATGAGCCTCAAGCCGTTTTACATTCATGGTAAGGATGAGGACCCAAAACTATCAAGGTCATTTGACTTGCAGTATGGGTATCTGGAATTATCATCAGGTGGCACCAGATTACATGATCCTGCCATATTGAGGGCAAGAATATCTGAACAAGGCCTAGATCCTGCTAGCTTTGAGGACCACCTAAAATCATTTGACTGGGGAATGCCTCCTCATTCAGGATGGGGCATGGGCCTTGACAGACTAATGACTGTCATAATAGGAACTGATAATGTGCGCGAGGTGGTTCTGTATCCTCGCGACCCTGAAAGGCTCAGCCCATAAAAAAGATAAATCCAGTGAATGCGATTCTCACGATATAATTGGCAAGCTGCGAGTTTTGCAATTCTGCATTCGGAGACAGGAAATGTTATTTTTGTAGAAAGCGAGTCTGCACGTCATGCATGACAGATGATCGTACCAGATGCAAGAAATGCTACATATCAAAGGCTCGTCTCGGATGGAAGGAAATAATTAAACGAAACAAAATCATCTGGGGCTTTGTTGCGTTTATTTGGTTTTATGCAGTCTTTCCCGGTCCTCTGATACCAGGACTGCACCAAGGATACTATATCGTGTTTGTAATAGCTGCCATCGTATGCATGATACCAGTAGGCCTGATGATGTTTTTCTGGTCGCTGCACCCTCCGTCATCAGATGTTGGAAAATAATATCATATAAGGAGAAAATCTCACTACATTTGCAAAACCGCTAATTGTACAACTTTTGTTATTTTGTGCGTAGCATAATTGTACATGTACAATTATTTTCGCTCTTTGAGGATTTAACCCATAAATTGTAATAATTTTGATTTTTGTTTTGTACAAAATAATTGCTATGGGTTAAACTCTTGATGCTTGTAAAGAATATCATGGATTTTGAAATCTCTCAAGAATTTATCGAAGAGCAAAAGGTAAACAGCCAGAATTTGAGAAAGCGAGGGCCTTACAAAAAAGGTGACAGGTCAAAAAGACAGGACGAGGTTTATCGACTGCACTTTGAGCTTGGTTACACTGCACACTCTCTCAAAGATGATGAAGATGCATCGTCACACAATTGAATCAGACATTAAATTTTGGAATAAAAAATTAGCATCTGAATTATTCAACGCAGACCCAAACTCGTTTTTTATGAAACAGATAAAGGAATTTGAAGCGCAGAAAAACAGACTCATCAAGAAACTGGATGACAAGTCAGTAAACTATACTGCCATAGAAAAAATGATCCTAGATGTCAATTCCAGGCTCGGGTTATTCTTGCACAAGCTGTTCTATAACATGGAGTGCACCCAGACAGAGGTGCTTCGACAGCTAAACCTCGTGGAAGTAGAGCGGGAAAGTCATGCCAGATGGATTGGCAAGTACGAGATTTTCAAGACCACCAAGGAAACCCAAGAGAAAATAAGGCAGATAATGAGTGAAGATCCTGAGACTGATGATTTTATGATCTAGAATGTTTTGATAAGACATGTTGATTAGTTTTTGATGTCTTGACTAGCCATTCCACTACAGCCCCAAATGCAATTCATATCACAAATGTGATCTACACTAAAACAATTGCGAATGATAAAGAGTATTTTGGTTCATATATGATTTGAATTATCCAATTACGAATTTTTTCTCATAATCTTTATTACCAAAACTCACACTAAGTAAAAATTCTCCTGATTCAGAGATAGATATTGGATTTTTGGTGATATCTTCCAAATTCCAAGAATATCTAAAAAATTTGTATTGAGGATTAGAGCATGCGGAATGAGAATAATCCAAGACCAAGTTTGAGCCACTTGCAGAAACATGTTTTCCGGATCTAAAAATAAAGAGATTCGGATCTGGGCAAACCTTACCGAAACCAATTGCAGAGATAGAAAACTGAATTGGTTCGTTGATGCTGTATTGTTGTTTTAATCCGGTGACGGTAATGAAGATGGGCTGAGATACAAACAAAACTCCTATCAATACTAATACAAACAAAACAATTGATAAGCAGATTAGAGTTCTAGATGTAAACTTGAGTTTAATTTTTTGTGTTTTTAATAAAAATAAAAACCCTAAAGATAGTAAAACAAGTGCTGTGGGCATTAACGTGTAAAAGAACTCATAATTTACACAATTTCCTCCAAATAAAGCAAATATTCCATCACATGTAACTGGAATAATCAAGATTAGAGATAACGTGATGAGAATTAATCCTACAATTGATAATCTCTGCATATGATTATTGGCGAATAAGCGACGTTATGACCTTTGCTAACAAAATCTATTGATAATGAATTGTCTTTTCACTAGGTTTTCAAATAAAGAAAAAAGTGGTTATGGTACGCATACACGAGTTGCGTAGCCATTGTTTTGCCAAATGTGGTTGCTAATGTTTCCTCTATAGTCATAGTTTGCAGTATACACTGTATCAGGTATAACGACATAGCCATATCCCGCGGCTATAGCTGAAACATCTTTTTCTGCCCACTCACTGTATCCGCTCCATGATTCAGTCCAGAACTCATCATAGTGAGTTGTACCTAACACATACTTGTTCCAAGAAATATTGGTCAAGTAGTCAGGCGGATTTGGTGCATAGAGTCTCATGTGAAGCTTAACCGTCTGTCCAAGATATGTCGAATAAAAGAAGCCGTTTTTGGTTCCCATATCGCTATCCCAAACCCAGCTAACACCGTTATCCTTCATTTGAAGATACATAGTGTCTGAGACTGTCGGTCCCCAATAGAGAGACTTTATCTTGTTGATATTGGAATTTTGACAATAAACCATCGTTACAGGCCAATCCACATTCCATGACATCGGATTTTGAGATAAGAAATCATGGTTGTAGAAATAATCCCCATCTTGGTATATTGTTTGAAGGTTTGGCGTGCTAGCAGCATTAGCTGGTAACACCAAGCTGATTCCCATCATCAGTATTGCAGAGATGACACCTTGAGATTTCAGATTATTTGCTATCTTATTCATGGTGCTTTGAGAATCTTGCCAGTTCTACCTTCATCGACGATGTTTTTATCCAGATCTACAGTTACCAACATCTTTTCTTCTTGATTTTGTGTTATGCTGAAAACAGCAATTCCTTTTGGATTGTCTTTAGTTTGTAACATTCCAAGTAAATTGGTTTCAACACTTTCACCAAGCTCTGATACAGCTTTCTCATGTGCAACCCTTTTTGCTTCAGGTTCATCTTTTTCAAGAGGGATTTTACCTGCATGTTGTGCCAATCCTGGTTCAAAACCAATAACACTATCTGTGTTAGGATCCACTACAACATCCAGTGCGCCAGTCCATAGCTTTATTTTTTGTTCTTGTTTGATAAACGGGTTGACATAATTTCCTTCAAACCATTGTGTTTTATCAAGGATTATGTGAACCTGTGCTCCCACTCGATTAGCATTCTCATCGGAGATCGATTGAACAAACAATACATGCCATGGTCCTTTCTTTAGAATTTCTCCTACTTGAGCATCATTTTTGACGATGTCAATTATTCGGGATTTCTCTTCTTCTGTGAAAGGAGATGGAATAGCCATATCACTATTGGAAGAACTATCTACTACCTTATTTGGATCATTGTTTGAAACAAATGGTGCTGCGATTGCTTCCATGCTTGTTGTGAGTTGGTAAGTCGTTATTGCAGATACAGCTACAATAGCGGACAGTACGAATAGAGTTTTTGTGAACTTGTTCATAGTCATTGTCTACTCCCACCTTCCGACTAGAATAAAAGGCGCGCTTATGAATCAATACATAAAATGTACGATCCCGTACGCAACACTTAAGAACACTAATTTATGAAACCGCACATTTTTAGCGCAAATTCGCGCTCGTCTTGGTTTAGCTTGATTATCACCTTACCATCATTCACAGTAAAGTGGATGACAGACTTGTTTTCTAGCCAGCCAAGATGTTTTGATAATGTGACATAGTTTACATTAGCTTGCTGAGATAGGGCAGTCCTTCCAAGGGAATCCTTTTCCAGAATCACCCGCAAAATGCGAGATAGAATCCTCATGCTGGGCTCAAAATCGGCCTTTTTGTCCTTCATATTGCCAGATCGCATCAATTATTCTAACACATCCCCCATTCATTTCCAGAATTGGTTTTCTAAAAATAATTTAAAGATATAATGTTGTCGCAGAAATACTACATATTCTACATATACTCATGTGTATCACATACGTATTATATTAGAGTAGGAAGTTAGCTATTTCCAACTTTGGCAGACGGTGTTTTTATAATGAATCTCACACCATATAGCCATGAGTCTTCTAAAGGCTGTAAACAGGACAAAAAAGTCCATTACGATGGACCCGGAAATAGAGACCAAGGCGCGTAAAATTCAGGCAAAATTAATCGAAAAAACAGACAAAGGCTGGAGCGTCTCAGTGGTACTCAACATACTTGCAGTCGGCGGCCTCTTGCAGGCAAAAAAGATGAGCCGAGATGACTGGCAAAAGGCTCTATCCATGATAGAGACTAAAACAGTACGAATTGATGATTCTATCATATCAGATATAATCAAAAAACTGTCCTAGTAAAATGCGCAGATAAGTCAGGATTTGTAATACTAGTTATACATCAATGGATCAATTCGACAGTCCATTACATATTTCGTGATTAAGGCATTTTCCGTGGATTCCGCTCAGAATGGTATTTTGTATTATTGCGCCATCCAGATTTGTGCGGCTAAGCTTTGCATTGGTAAGATCCACGCCTGATAAATCAGAGAGGCTCAGATCAGAGTTGCTCAGGTCTGCGTCACTGAGGTCAGCTTTTGAGAATACCACGCCCATTAGGTCAGCATCGGTGAGAACAATGGAATTAAGATCTGCATTTGTCAAAATGACACCAGTTAGAGTAGATTTGACAAGTGATACATCCCGAAGCCTGGCATTAGTCAGGTCTGAGAACATTATTTCTGCATCAAATAATGATGCGCCATCAAGTGTTGCACCGGATAGGTCCACGTCATTGAGGTATGTATCAGATAGTGATGCGCGTGCCAGAGTTGCACCAGATAGATTCACCGTATACAGGCTGGCATGGTCCAGTCTTGCGCCATTTAGGTTTGCAAAGGAAAAATTTGTGTTATGGATTATTGTGTTGGTTAGCTGCGCGTCTTCCAGTGTGGCCCCACTGAGATTAGTGTCATGGAAATATGCCATATCAAGGCGCGCCTCACTTAGGTCTGCATTAGCCAGGCTTGTGCCCCTCAGATCCGCGTTGACTAGATTTGCGTTGCGAAGTTTTGTGTCATTTAGATTTGCATTGCGCAGATCTGCAAAGCTCAAGTCAGCGCCAGAGAGGTTCAT
>CAYOBG010000050.1:0-9569 GCA_964402265.1 uncultured Candidatus Nitrosotenuis sp.
TTCTTTTTGACTTGGTTTGACGTATAGACACGGCCTGCTTTGATGTCTGCAATACACTCTTCAATGTTTTTGATTGTCTCATTGCTTAATCGGTCGTCTTTTTTGATCATTTTCAAAACCTGATAATCACACTCAAACTAACTTAGGTTTTCCACTTTTTCTTTTAGTAAGGTCTTTCTTACCAGAATAGGAATGTTGTAAAATGCTGCAAGCGCTACTGCGTCAGATGCGCGGTAGTTCCTCAGTATGAGGTCTTTTTTGCCCGTAAAGTACAGGTTTGCTCGCAACACGCTTCCGCTCTCATAGACTTTGACCTTTACTAGGAGCATTTCATTTTCCTCGCAAATCTGCTCTATCATGTTGTATATGGTAGGTAATGCATCTCGTTTCCCTTCCACAAATGACTTGATGTGGCGCGCTACCTCGCCAGAGAATGCCCGCATGTGGAACTCTTTTCTGTCATCGGATTGCAGAATGATGATTCCCTCTAGTGCATATGGGTCGATGAATCCGACATGAGATATTTTTGCAGTGGAATAATCCGGTTCTTGCTTTTGATTTATGTTCAAGTATTTTTCATATGGGTTTGGTTTCTATTAAACAGTATAGTGGATCGTATGGACAACTTATCAGTTCTACGCGGCTCTTAAATGTAAAATCACACAAATACATCTTGATGAAAATCGACATACCACTATCATGTCCGGCATGTGGCGGGAAAATGTATTCAGTCGGGTATGATGCCCCTCTGAAAATCCTCAAACCAAGAACTTGGCAAGTCTGCAAAGAATGCAAGTTCTCACGAAGCGTAGATGACTTCAAAAAATCGCTCTGCTGTGCATAACAGTGGTTTGATTTTCTTTTTTTTTAATTTTTTAGTGAGCTGTTTTGCTTTAGCTCAGATAGTGCTTCTGTGATGTGCTCAGGCTCAAAGGGCTTTTGGACGATTTTATTTGGTGCGAGCTTTTCTAGTTGCGCTCTGCTGTTCTTATCAACTACTGCAGTTACCACAATGACATGTGCATTTGGGTTGATCTCTCTGATATGTTCCAGTGCGTACAATCCGTCATAGTTTGGCATCAATAGATCCAGGAAAACCACGTCTGGTTTGTGCTCTTCATACAAGTCCACTGCCTCTAGGCCATCGCTGCCTTTGGCTAGTACCTTAACTGATAGTATTTCTAGGAATTCGCAGAAAAGGTCCACGTTATACTGGTCATCATCTATTACGATTGCAGTTATCATTGTATGATCACCTAAACCACTATACTAAGAATCATTGTGATGCCCCATTTCTCGGTATTATAACAGTGAATGTTGTTGGATTGTTTTTGACGTAGATTTTTCCCCCGTGCTCACCTATGATATTCTTGCAGGTAGCCAGGCCCAATCCCGTGCCTTGTTGTTTTGTGGTAAATAATGGTTCAAATATTTTTGGCAGAACCTCTTGCGGAATGCCAGGACCTGAATCAACAAACTCTATTGCGGTGCCATCATTATTTTGTGAAAATCTAATTGCCATCGTTCCCTGCGACTGCATTGCTTGTATAGAATTGATTATCATGTTTGCAAATGCTGTTGCCATCTTGGTTTTATCGCAGTTTATTTCCAGATTTTGCTGCTCTATTGTTAGTGAGACATTACTCATGTCGGGGACTTTAGTTAGTGCCAGCTTTATGACATCATGAATTGTAGTGGTCTCTCTTTGGAGTGGTGCATTTCTTACATAATCAAGTACGTTGTCAATTTGGTGCGTCATTCGATATATTGCGGAATTTGCTGCCTCTAGCTTGCGTAAAAAGGCGGCATCGGAGTTGTCTTTTGATTTTAATCTTAAGAGCTCTGTGAACATTTTGAGAATAGATAGCGGGTTTTTGAGATCATGTGCCAATCTGGATGATAGCTCACCAATTGCTGCAAGTCGCTCGGACTCGACTAGTTTTTTTGTTTTCATGGAGACCTCTACTTCCAGTTCTTCCTGTCTGTGTTTTAGCTTGGATTCTAAATTTACGAACTTGGCAATGTTTGTCTCTATTTTTTCATTTAGGTCTTGGACTAGTGCGCGCTCTTCTTGAATTTGACGCTGCACCATGCTCATTTTCTGTTTTTCATATTGGTATAGGAGGCCGGTTACTTCTTGGCCTATCTTGTCTGATTCAAACTCTTTGCCCAATTTTTGAAATTCTTGTGGCTCGGCAGAAAATCCATCGCCCTGCAAAAACTTTAGGTTTTCATTAAAACGTGCGCGCCTTATTGCGGCCTCTTTGTTTTCTTCCAACACTGGATTTTGTTTTGGTTGGTTTGATTGGGCTGTGACTCTGCCGGATTCTTGTTTTTCGGTTAGTGCTTCTGTTTCTCCATTTGAGGGCTGCTTGTGAAAGTGAATCTGTCTTTTAGAATAATCTAGCGGATCATTATTTCCTTGGTTCGGATCTTCTTTGGTTAGATACTTGCGTTGCATGACTTATGAACGTATGAAAACATTATGTGTAATACGATGTTTATTGTAAACAAACGATTTAGGACCATTCACTCATACTAGTCAGAGCCTTCCATTATGGTCAGGCCTTGCCCTCCGATGCCTTAATGTTGGATAAGACTCCGTTTAATGCGACAGAGAACTTGGGCAATCCATACCTGTTGATGAGGCTCAAAAGATTAGACGATATTGCGTAAACATCGGATGCGTCTGTATTTTGGCTGGCCTGTACATTTTGGATGGGTGCAGGTTGGGCTGTTGTAGGTTGGGCGGTCGCAGGCTGTTGGGGTTGTGGAGGTTGTTGTTCATTTGTGCTACTTGTAAACATGTTTAGTTCATCATCGAATCTTTTTGATTCTTGTTTTAGTTGCTGTAATCGCTTTACTTTTTCATTAATGGACATGTTGACTAGCTTTACTACCTGATTGACGCTTCTGGTTTCATGGCCTGCCTCAACTACACTGTCTTGTACCTTTTCAGCATTGGTACGGTTATCTGTTTTAAAGTGAAGTGATCTGAATGCGTTAAATTCGTCATTTGACTGTGGTACACTCCGATCTTTTCTTAGGTGCTTATCAGCCAATATTTTGAAGACTGGTCCAGTATTGATATTATCTAGTTTGTAGAAAACGAATAAACAATTTTTACATATTGTTATTAAGAATAATTCAGCCAAAAACGGCTGTAAAAGATCTAGATACGATTTAATTTTGGTTCATTTTTTGAGCTACTAAATGGGCCAGACTCGTGACGGCAGGACACTAATCACGCTGGGCTTTGTAGTTATTGCGGTTTTGTTCCTAATTTATGCAAGACTTGGGAACTCGGATGTAACCCCGGATGCGCTCTCATCATTTGAGAGACTCGGTGCGACATTCTATATGATGATGCTTTTGGCGCTAGGGGCAATTGCGTATGGGTTTTACCAGTATCACAAATACAAGGTCGAAAACGCGCAAGACGACCCATTTTCAATAATTGCCCAAATCACATGGAATTCAAAGTCGCGCAAGATTTTTGTTGCAACCTCCATAGGGTATGGAATATTTTTTGCCCTGACATCTGGAATTTTGGTCTATCAGCCAGACGTAACATTTTCGTATCATTATGGGGTTGCAGTGCCCTCTGCACAAATTGCGCCATGCTGCGGTGAAATAGGATATGTTCCAAAGTTCATCTTTTACATAACAGAACATGTTGGAATGCAGATAATTCCAGTCAATCTCATCTTACAGATAGCAGTATCATACCTAGTCGGACTAAATGCTGCGATTGCAGTGAATGCGTTTTCCATACTAAAAAGGGGGACAGGTGTCGGAAGTGTGGCTGCAGCAACAGGACTATTCATTGCGTGTCCCACATGTGCTGGAACATTTCTGTCGTTATTTGTGACTGCATCAAGTGCTGTTGCATTCACGCTTGCGGTGACTCAGCTTCAGACAATACTGATTGCAATATCCATTCCGTTGTTGGTCGTAACGCCGGTAATCATGGCAAAAAAGATCAAATCAAGTGGCTGGAGCTGCAAAATAGAGTCTAGCTAGACTTTTTTCACTTCAGGAATTTGCCAGTTTCCAATATCATATCCGTCAATTCTCAGATATTTCAGGGTCAGCTTGTACACTAGTTCGTCGTGGTCGACTTTGTCCATGATTTCAGACCAGAGGACCTTGCCGTTTTGCTCTATGATTTTTTTAAATTCTGGGTTTAGTGATTTTGCTATTTCCCTGCACTGATCAAATGTCTTTCCGTTTTTATATGCACGGGTTCTAGTATCACAGCTTTCCATGATGGTATCATACCAGATGTTGCATAAATACAATGTTGTGCGGATTTCTAAAAGCCTTTTAGCTTTTCAGTTATGATTTTGAAGATCTCATTGTTATCAAGCAGAATGCATGGAATGTTGTTTTCCTCACAAGCCTGCCCGCTTTCAGTATCGCGTGTAATTAGGATCATGCCGTTTTCTTTGGCATATGTTATCACGGAATAATCGGTGTGGAGCTTTTTTCCCTCCATGATTAGCTTTTTGACTGAATATGCCTCATAGCCCAGGGTTCGCAGTTTTTCGTCCCACCCATCATCCATTTCGTCAACTAGTATCTTCAATGTACAAAACCTAGGATTTTCTGTATTTTAATGCTAGCCGAAAAAGTAGCCAATGACTAGTGGTACAAATATGGATAGAGCTACTGATGTGCCCACTATTGCGACTACATGCTCGGTTTGCATGAAATGATTAGGAATCTGTGTGATGTAATGTGTAGTATGTGCAAAATAAACAGCGAATTTTGCTTTAAAGATGTGAGGTAATTTTCTTTACCTTTGTTATAATTGCCATTTTTTTGCTGGCGCTGACTTCGGGTTCTAGGGTGAAATAGACTGTTTTTCGCTTTGGGTAGATTACTAGTTGTGTGACCTTTTCTCGTTCTACCTGGACGTATCGTACCTTGCCTAAAGAGCGATTAAAGTCCTGCCTCATTTTTCTTCGCTGTGCTACTTGCTTGCAAAAATGCTCCTCTTCTTTCTGTGTTTTAAGCGAGGTCTTGCCTTTCTTCATGATTGACTCCAGAATGTTTCCCTTTAGGTCAATTATTGCCGCAAATCTCATCACAGAGTCCAGATCTATGATGTCTTCCACTATTTCGACTGGCTTTGCGTGCTTGTAGGCGTTCATTTTTCTGAAACTAAAGTCTGGCCAAATATAATTGGTTTAGGCATTTTCGTTTCCTAAAACACAATACCCCAATAAGACAAGCTTGTTCAAAAAATAATGAATGATGTATCCAAAGCAAATCCATGAAAGAATCTAGAACAATAATCATTAAGCTAGAAAAACAATCAGAAACGGAAATTGTACACAAATTCGATAAATACTAGAAGTCTTTGCTGATTTTCTTTATCTTGATTGCCTCAGTCGCAATCGCTCTAGTCACGGTCTTCTTTTTTCTTTCTAGTTGCCGAATTTTTGCCATTTCCTGCCTTTTTGCCTTGGCAATGGTTTGTTTTTGAGCCTTGATCTGTTTTTCAATCTCGGTTTTTTCCTTTTTGACCAAACCCAGCTCTGATTGAGCCGATTTGATCTGTTTTTCAAGGCTTTCGCGCTCTGATAATATTTTGTCTAGCAGATCATGATCATTTTTAATTTGTGAGACGGTTGGTTTTGATGATAGAATTTTTTGCTTTTGCTCAGAGATTTGTGCAGTAAGTGAGGACTGTTTTTGCCTTGATGACTCTAGGAATTTTTCGTATCTAGTTATTGTCTTTAGCATCTTTGCCTGTTCTGCAAGCCTTGCCTTTTCCTGCTTTACTTGTTCTGCAAGCTGGCGTTCCTGGGATTTTGTCTCTTGTAGGATTTTTTGGTTTTCTTCCTTGATGTTTTGGAGTTGCACCTTTTCTTGTTCTAGTTTTCTTGCCGCTTGTGCCTGCTCAGCTAGTCGTGCGCGCTCTGTCTCTGCCTGACTTGCAAGACTTGCCTGGTCTTTTTGGAGTTGTATAATTATAGAGTCACGTTCTTTTCTTGCCTGCTCGAGTTCTACTTCCTGTGCCTTGATTTGCTCTACTAGCTTTGTCTGGCTAAGAAGAGTTTGTCTCTCTTGAGTGATCTGTTTTTGAAGCTGCTCCTGTTCGATTTTGACTTGTTTTTCAAATTCTTTTCTGTCAAGTATGATTTGTGTTAATTTTGATTGTTCGATTCGAATTTTTTCGGCCTCGGTTTTTTCATGGCTTAGCTTTTCCTGTTCTACTGAGAGCTGTTTTTGTATTTGATCAAGACTCGCAGATGGTGCCTTGTCTTGCCATCCCCTTGGCAAGGTTCCTGTGGATTTTGTAATAGTTGGGCTCAATTGAAGCTGCCCCATCTTTTCATTTAGGATGGATTCGAGGTTTGTGATTTTTTCATTTGCCCATGTTACCTGAGACTTGAGGGTCTGAATTGTTTTGTTAGAGTCATCGCTTTCTTTTATCAGGGTGTCATAGTTTACCTTCTCACCAAGCTTTGCTTCCAGATATTGTTGGTCAGAATGGTAGAGTTTTTTTCCTTGTTTTAAGGACTCTAGGATGAATTGCAATCGTCCGGTGTCGCCAGTTCTAGAGGCAATCAGTTTTTGTACTTTTACTAGCGCGGACTCTTCTACTTTGAGCTTTTCCTGTAGCCCTATTTCTTGTGCAAGCTTGGCATCAAGATATTTTTGATCAGAGTGGTATAATTTTCGCCCTTCCAGCAATACTACAAGAATGTGGTTTAGTCTACCAGGATCACCTTTTCCAGCAATCACTAGTTTTTCTACAAAAGCCCTAGTTTCTTCTGGAGTTAAGCTAGCCATGCCTGATTCCTTTTTTTCTATGTAGGACTGCTATTTTAAGACCTCAGCGATTTACTAAATTTCACAAATCAGGCATTCCCAGTCATCTTTAGCCTTACGGTGTAAATCTTCTTCCAGGTGTGCACGTTTTTTGAGGAACGAACGATTGTGATTTTGTCAAAGGTTAGTGATTTTTTGATTTTTAGGTTTTTGATGATTTTTCTTTTTATGGCAGTATCAAGTGTCTTGTAAATCAGACTGATATGCGGCTTGAATTCATAGTCGGGTTTTAGGTTTTTTTGAAGAATAGAGTTGACAGTTCTCAGGTTGGTATCTTTTTTGATGTTGACAAATATTGTTTTCCATAGATAATCAGAATGTCTAATGGCACTAGTTTTTACTTGAAATTTGGATAGCCTACATGAATTTACGGCGCTTTTTGCTTGATTTAGGCTAGACACTCCACCATAGACAGTAATGTGGGCTGAGAATTTTGGCGCGCCATATTTTTTTGCAATATCAGATATTATCTTGTTTAGGTATATTGTGTCTTTTTGTGATGGTTCTAGCCATATAGAATATGTCATGACAGTTTTTGTGTGACTATATTTCGATATTCGGGATATTCCACTGCTGAATAATCTTCTCCAAATGCTTCGGCAAAAATCGTGTCATCTATTGCAGTTAGAAGATGGGCAGTCATTGGCGGAACTGTGATTGTTGTGGGTGCTGAAAATATCTGTATGTTCTCATGGTTTGTTTCAATGTTTTTTTCTCTGTATTCTATTACACCAGACAGAACATGGTGCTTTGTCTCAAATGTGTGGTAATGGCCTCCGCGCGAGAATCCTTTTTTTATTTCTACTATATTGAGGTTTTTTGTGCCGTATTTTAGAAAGATGATCTTACCACGCGCATCAGTTGATTCCTTCTCAAAGCTTAGCTCCATTGTTTTTGTAGCCTCAAATATCTGTTAAAAACTAAACTGCTTGACCCGCTTGGATTTTTAATGAAAGCGTTGGAGATAATGCTGACGGATTCTCAATGCTTTCCCAGACAAAGATTGTTGCCTCGTATTTTCCGGCCTCACTTGGAGTCCAAGATATTGCGGGGGAAAATGACTGTGCCGGGGACAGGACTCCTGTTATCCAAGCTAAAGATATTGTGACGCCATCCTCATTTTGCACTTGGACAATATACGCAAATTCTTGTTCAAAATCTTGGTTGTTTCTCAAGTCTGCTGCAATCTGGATCTGCTTTCCAACGTCAACTGTCTTTGTGCCGGGGTTTTGTCCTAGCTTGATTCCCTCTTGCGCATATGATACACTGATGAAGCTAAATGCAATTAGTGCAAAAATGGCATATCTGTACATCAATGCAAATTCTTACTGGCGTCTTGATAAACTAATCCTTGGCGTGCTTGTCCATGAATTCTATGGCGCATGTGGTAGAGCAATAATTTGAGGCCCTGTTTTGGAATTCCTTGCCACAGTTCTTGCACTTCACGAATCTTAGCGTTTTCCAAAATAAAATAAAACTAACTATCAAATACCAAAATTGGAAATGACGCCCATATTATGAAAGTAGGAAACCCATAGAATACGTAGTTTGTGAAACTATGAGACAGATTTGAGATAATTTATCTCGTCAATTATGGTATCGCGTAATTTTTCTAGCTCCCGAATTCTTGACTTTATTGAGCCGTGCTCTAGATTCTCCGAGTCAAACCAGTATGGTGGCAACATGATTACCGAGTCAGATTTTTGATGCACATGTGGTTTGAGGAGATTTTTACTTAAAAGACTCACTAATGATTTGTCAGTAAAACTTGTGCGATATGATATTCTCAGATATCAAAAGAATAGATTAGAATCGCGAGATTCCGCACATCAGATTGCCGGACTTTGTGCGCATTATTACCGAATCTGCAGGAATCATCTCATTTGGCGAAACAAGATATGCCGTGCCATTAATGGATACTACCAGATACTTGATCCTACACAAAACCATCCTCTCTTTAGGAGTCAAAAGATTTTTTGTTGGAATTAGGTTTGCACCAAATCCAGTAACTGGTTGTTTTTGGCTATTCCAAATTGGGTATGGATATTCAAACGGAAGATAGTTTTTTACTCTGATTAATGACGGACGGTATGCAAAGATTAGGCCAAGTGAAATGCACAAAACTCCAATAAAGAGACTGTGCAAGTGCAAAAATTCTTTTGATATCTGCATCTGATGTTTTTGATCAGTTAACACGTGATAAGCAATGTGAGGTTTGATTGGAGATTTTTCAGCAATCAAAAGATCATTTGAGATAAGCATTCCGAAAACTATTGCGGCGCAGCCCAATAAAACGCAAAATCCAGCTGCAAATCCTTCTTTTCTTGTGGTAAGAATGAGATAAACTGAGAAACCCGTAGCCATGAGTATTGCCACGTATTTGATTATCTGAGTGTCTGTGGTGTGAGCAAAATACGCGATAGTAGCTATTGCCAAGAGGGCAAGCAGGCTCGTATTAATTCGCTGACTTTTTTGAGGGTTTAGGATTACAATGGAATCCTAGTGCATCCAAAAATTATAAGACTTGTTTGATTAAAACTAAACAATTGTTTATCCAATATGATATTCATGTACGATATTTCAAAATTTGTTTGAATTGCGATACAAAAAATGAGGAGAGTTACTCGTTTACGTATGCCCGTTCTCCGTGTTGAGCAAGGTCAAGGCCAACTTCTTCCTCTTTTGGAGTAACTCGGATTCCGCCTGGCCAAACTGCATCCATTACT
>CAYOBG010000051.1:0-9561 GCA_964402265.1 uncultured Candidatus Nitrosotenuis sp.
GGCAGCCAAGCGCGTGCTTTGTTGATACTGATTCCCAAAAAGACGCGATTCTCTCTGAAAAACCATACTCTAACTTTTACGTGCCAAACCAACCATTACTATCAAAAATAAAAGAAGAGCGAAACCTCAAGCTTGACCAAACTCAGGGAACTCAAGTCTACCTTTGTTACAGATACAAAAAAGTCGACCCCAAAGTAGATGAGCGAACCCTATCTGAGGCAAAAAAATGCATCCGCGAAAACATCCAAATTGATTCAATTGTGGTCAGCGAGGAAGCCGAACTACTTCAGTACGTACAGGAATTGGAAAAAAAGCTCCAAGGCCGCACGTACCACATAAACCAAAACAACATGGACAAGGTTCTAGTAATTGACTATCTGTACAACACCAAGAAGATATTAGGCTCAAAAAACTAGCCACACCATGACTGATTATGACAAGGCCAAAGTATCTGATGCATTATTTGATCCAGATGTATCAGTAATACTAGCAGAGCTGGAAGGTGGTCCGCAAGAATCTGCAGTTTTATCATCAACACTTGGCATATCAGAGCAGCAAATTCGGGACCGACTCTCATACCTAATAGAGACGAAATTTGTGCTAGTGTCTGGCTCTGCATTTAGCGTAGACTCTGAGAGACTAGCCAAGTTCATGGAAAATGATGAAAACTACAAGGGAGTAGTTGACGGCCTAACTGAGCTGGATAGTTTTCTTAACTAGACTTTTTCCTGCTTTTTATCGCAACAAGTCCCGCAATTCCAACTCCTACAAATCCAGAAATTATCATGGATTGGCCTAGAAAGTTTATCGCAACAAGTGACCTGTCTGGCATATGAGTCAGACCAATAACTATTGGAATATCTTGTGAGCCCATGTTCTGGACAACCAGCTTGTATTGGCCTTCTGAATTGATATCAAAATATTCCTCAGTTGATACCTGCGTTATCTCTTGTGATAGTATCTGTGTTCCTGACGGATCATACACATATGCAACAAGACTTGTCTTTTCAAATTCTTCTGCACGTACAACAAATGCGCCTTTCTCTGTTATCTCTGGACTGAGCTCTTTTAGTAGCTCAGCAGGAGCAGTACCATTTACTATTGTTTCCGCAATTGAGATCTGTTGAGCAATAAATGTGGCACCAGTGTATGACAGTATCATGCCGATTGCGACTAGTCCTCCTGCAACAAAGAGGATCAGGTGAGACTTTTTCATAAAATCATGCAACCTTTAGGCTCTATATTGGTATTGAGGAAAAATTTCACCATACTATTCCACTAGAAAAAATTTAGCCTATACTAAAAAATTTAGCCTAGGCTAAATTTTAAATAAGGAACAAGCCCAATACTAGACATCTTGAAGCGGTTTTCAACGATGGTATTTGCCCTAGCAGTAACTGCGATCCTAGGTGCGTTTTACTTTGTTTATCCTGTATCCTCTGATGCAAACGAGGAAAAAACATTCGTAACACACACCGGTAAAATAATCAAGACAAATGGCGAAATACTAGACCCAGTATATTCAGCCCAAACAGTAGAGATTGATCCTGAACAATATCTTAGGGAATTTAACTATGGACGGGTTTCAACTACACCTGACGGCAAAACCATACGGGAATTTACCATAATTGCAAATGATGATAAAATAATGGAGATCTCACCAGGCGTCTTCTATAACGTGTGGACCTTTAATGGGACGGTGCCTGGTCCTACAATTCGCGCAACAGAGGGCGACCTGGTTCGCGTAAAATTCATCAACGATGGTTCAAAACTGCATTCTATCCATTTCCATGGAATTCATGCAGCGGAAATGGATGGGGTCTTTGAACCAGTTGGTGGAAATGGAGGCCAGTTCACATACGAGTTTGAGGCAGGCCCAGTCGGCGTCCATCCATATCATTGTCATATAATGCCGCTAGAAGAGCACATCTCACACGGACTATACGGGGTGTACATTGTTGATCCAAAAGAAGGCAGGCCTCAAGCAGACGAAATGGTAATGGTGCTAAACGGGTTTGACACTGACTTTGACACTGAAAATAATTTCTATGCAGCAAATACCATTCCGTTTTACTATCAGCACCACCCAATTCAGATAAACGCAAACGAGCTAGTGCGAATCTATGTGGTAAATATCCTAGAATTTGATCAGATAAACAATTTCCACCTTCATGGGAATCTTTACTATTATTATCCAACAGGCACTGATAGCGTTCCTAGCACATACACTGACATGATCACACTATCACAGGGCGAGCGTGGAATAATGGAGTTTACCTATACTTATCCTGGCAAATACATGTTTCACGCGCACAAGACTGAATTTGCAGAAAAAGGCTGGGTCGGGGTATTTCTTGTAAGGGATGATACGGTGAGCTCATAGTGGAATCTGCAAAACAATCCAAGGCAAAAGTCATAGCTGCCGGAGTAATTCCAATTCTATTATTGTCTGCAATGATTCTGTACTTGTTTGGGCCCGGCTCTGCACTTCTAAACTTTGGAACACCACTACCTGACATTACAATAGAAAGAATTGCTTTTGTAAAGTCTGAAATCCAGGTAACTGTCCGAAACACTGGACCAATCGACGTCTCAATAGCTCAAGCAGACGTAAACGACAGGATTCAGCCAGCTGCAATTGAACCTGACAAAAATCTATCCAGATTTGAAACCGCACTGGTTAGGATTCCATACGAGTGGAATGTTGCAGAACCATATGAGGTAGGCCTGACAGTACATGATGGCACTCGCTTTGCCAAATCAGTACAGGCTGCAGCACCAGCGATAACACCAAGCATAGATCTGGTATCGTACTTTGCAGTAATTGGAACCTATGTGGGTATCATACCAGTAATGATTGGATTGTTGTGGTTCCCGTTTATCTCAAGGATGAGTCCAGCAAAATACAAGTTCTTTTTGGCATTAACTGCTGGACTACTGATATTCCTAGGAATTGATGCAATAATAGAAGGCCTTGAAATCTCATCGGAGAGACTCTCAGGCGCATTTAACGGTGAGCTGCTAGTGGCAACCGTGGTTGTTGGATCATTTGTTGGGCTGTACTATGTTGCAGAAAAGCTAGTTGGTAGAGCATCCGCAGTTGGAAAATCCGTTGCAATCGCACTGATGGTATCAATTGGTATAGGACTGCACAATCTGGGTGAGGGCTTGGCAATAGGTGCAGCAATTGGCCTGGGTGAGATAGCGCTGAGCACATTTTTGATAATAGGATTTACCATTCACAACACCACAGAAGGCTTGGCAATAGCTGCTCCAATGGCTCGCCAAAAGCCAATGATAAAAAAACTAGCACTGATGGGATTTATTGCAGGTGCTCCTGCAATTTTGGGTGCTTGGATTGGGGGATTTGAGTATTCTCCGATTGCCGCAATAGTATTTCTCTCAGTGGGGGCTGGAGCAATATTTCAGGTAGTAGTTGCCATTCTGAAATGGACAAAACAGGACGAAAAGGGCCTAATGTCTGCACCAACTGCGGCAGGACTTGCAGTCGGCATGATCATAATGTATCTTACCAGCATTCTGGTCTGATGATATCCTAGTATGGTTCTGGATGTATTGTTATTACTGAATTTTTGAAATGGTTCCTGATGTTTTGCTCAATTTGTGACGTAAGATCGTGGACCATTTCTATGGATAAGTCCTTATCAAACGAGCAGTCGATGTCGATTTTTACTAGCTCATCAAAATTCAAGGTTACAATGGTTCCAACCTTTTTTACTTGAGGATGCTCTTTTAGGAGTTCAAGTATTTTCTCATCGTTTGTGCTACGTGATTTTAGGTTCTTTGGAATTTCAATGTGCGGCTCCAGATGAATTGTAATATGCTCAATTTCCGGCATTTCTTTGCGAATTTTTTCCTCTATTATTTCAGAGATATGATGTGCCTCATCTAGGCTCATTTGTCTATCCACCATTGCGTGCAGGCTCACAAGGGTCACGCCATTTGAGGTGTGATGGCTGACATTGTGGATTCCTTTGACTCCTGGAACATTTAGTGCAATGTCGTAAATCTTGGAATCACTTGGAACGTCCTTCCAGCTTGGCTCAAAGTGTACTGTGATCTCTGAATTTGGGATGTGGTCCTTGATGTTGTTCTCAACCTTGCTTGAGATCTCATGTGCTTTATCAAAGCTGACATCTGCCCGAAGCGATATGGTAATATCTGCAAAAATATCATCCCCTGACTTTCTCATAAGAATTGGGCCAGTCTCGAGTACGCCTTCAGTTGATAGAACAATGTTTTGCACCTTGTTTACCAATTCAGGTGATATTATATCGGTAAGATCTTGGGCTGTTCGGTATACCAGCTTTACACTTAGTACGCAAAGCAGTGCACCAAGAACCAATGCTGCAAAAAAGTCGCCATGCTCAAATCCATATGTTACGAGGATTATGCCAGCAATGACCACAAGAGTAGAGCCGAGATCCAAAAATGCGTGATAAAAGTCTGCCTTGATGGTAGTTCCACCTACCTTTGTTAGTGCGCGCTTTAACAGAATTATTCTGAAAACATCCACGCCAATTGTATATGCGGCACCGGCTAGCGCAATTGTGCCAGTTACGGTATAGTGAGTAGGACTTTGTATTTTTATGATGGATTCAAAAATAAAAAAACAGGCAATCAGAAAGATTGCAATTCCGCCAATCATTCCGCCAAGGGATTCCACCTTGCCATGTCCATAGGTGTGATCTGCGTCTCGGGGCTTGATTGCAAATCTTGCTGCCAATAATAGTACAACAGTAACCACACTATCCAGTAATGCGTGGATGCTATCGGTAAGTAGTGCTAGGCTGTTTGACCATACCCCGAGGGTGAACTCTACTACAAATGCAGATAGAATGGCAATTAGCGATAGTTTCAGCGCGCCAGTTCTTTTTAGCAAAACGTTTTCCATTTTTGGTATGATTACTGACTGGCGAGTTTACGAATAAATCCTACGGAAACGTTATCTTTGATCAGCACAAAATCGACTTGGATTTGAAAAAGCTGGTACTATTGGGGGCACTGGGATTTTTGATAATTCCATTACTTGGGCACGCATATGCGGCAAACCCAAACCTGTACGTATCAGCTGAAAACTCATACTATAACAATCATTTTGCCGGTTCCATGGTAGTTGAGGTAGTAATCAATGACCCAAACCTTTCTGATACTGGCGAAGGGAAGGGTGAGCCAGATGTCACACTAAACGGCAAAAACCTCAGGATGGTTCAGGCAACTGACGGCAAATGGTATGCATACTTTGCAAATTTGGAAAAGGCAAAGGCAGCAGACCAAATTGCGTTTGATACTGGCGTCTCAGGAGTAGGTCTGGACTTTGGAGTGTTTTGTGGAAAGGATACAACATCACTTGGTCCATCCTTTACCGAATCAGACGGTATCGCAGTTCCGCGATCAACTGGCCTCACTGGAGCAACAAACGGAAACTCTGGACTTGGCACTTGCACTGGAACCCCATCTGGTTCTGTTCTAAATAATGTAGTAAGAAATTCAAAAACAATCAACACGAACTCTGCCATTCCATCAGGACAAATAGGCCTGAATTCTGATGCTTGGCCCATCATTCAACTATACTCGTTTAACAATGATATTATAATACAATACAATGCCGCGGGCGGCACACAAACAGTAACCCTACAATACGATGAGATTCCAAATGTTGATCTGACACTTGATAGGGCAAACTATCCTCCAAGCTCGCAGGTCTTTGCAACCATAAAGGACATGCAGCTAAACCAGGACCCAACAGCTAGAGACTCTTGGACATTTAATGTTGGAACAACTCAAGCTGTTTTCTATGGGGCATTTACTGAAAATGGCGCAAATGCTGCAACTGGTGGAGCTGGCCTAACAAACCTGTCATCGAAACTATCCACACTGGGATTTGAGAAAAACGGCAAGCTTACACTGAGTTTGGGTAACGTGGCGCAACTACAAGCAAACGGATACCAAACAGCTACTGCAACTGATGGCACTACCACATTTACCCAAATTGTTACCTTTGTGGAATCGCAGCCAAACACTGGAACATTTGAGAACTTTGACTTTTCAGACCTATCTAACATCAAGATTTCATCTACTGCGCCAAGGGGCCAGTCTGCAAGCATAGAGTACAACCAAAAATCACAATCTATTGTATCTGGACTTAGTGACGCAAGCATTTCGCTAGGCGCGACTCAGGTGTTATCTGGGCAAAAGGTGCCTGTAACAGTAGTGGACCCAGACCAAAACATCAACTCTGGAGCACGCGATAGCCTTGATGTCTTTAGGAGCACGGCACTAATTCCGACTTTGACCATTGGTAGCCCTGGAACACTTCAAAGCGCTGGAAGCGTCAAAACCTATTCCGCATCAACTGATGCACTTTCAGGTGGAACATCTGTATCATCATCTGTTCCAGATACTGCATCGGATAGATTGGTACTAGACACTACTGGTGTGGCAAACCAAAACTTTGAAAAGATCTCACTTAGCACAGGGCTTTCTGCTAACACTTTGCAAAACTTGCTAATCCGAATTAGCTCAGGCGACTCTGGAACAAACTGGGTCAACTATGATTTCAGATCCTTGGAAAACCAGCTTGGAATCTCTGATTATTCTGATACTACAATATCATTATTTTTCGGATTGACTGACGCAACACCAGTCACACTGGTAAGCCCATCTAATATGACTGGCGCTCAAGGATTTGTGCAGTTACCAAACGCGGCAGTAAATTCTATTGCGTCAAAATCTGGGACTGCGTTTTTGGTGATAAACTTTGATACATCAAATAACTCTGCAGCTCAAGGTACCATATCAAGTGAAACTGACAAGCAACCAATAGTGTTTGATTTGTTCTCATTTGGTACCAAAAACAATTCCGATATTACCAATGGAATCTATAGATTTGAATTGGAAGAGACATCTTCCAACTCTGCAACATTTACTGGTACAATGGAGTATACAATAGCAAACCAGCTAAACCAGTATGATGCAAATGTGATAAAGACCCTTCGACCAATCTCTGATGATGTCAAGTTTTTTGTAAACCAAAGATTAATCGATGAAAAAGGAATCAACATTGCATATTCTGATGTTGCACAGACAGGCCTGACCACTGGAGTATCATCAAAAAGTGATATTCAAACTCATTCTGGATCAGTATCTACTACAACCAATACATTCAGGTTCGGACATCCAGTTACGGTAGTCCTGTATGATCCGGACCTTAACACAAAGCATGACTCTATTGACATCTATTCTGTAATTGACGATTCTGCATCTGCAAACGTGGATACGGTAGGCGATGCAAGCGGCGGAATCCTGCTTGAGGTGCTAATCAAGGACATTCGATACAAGCGTTGTACCATATCCGGCGTGGAAACAGGCGGCCTTGGCGCAAGCGGATTTACTCTAATTGAGACTGGGCCAAACACCGGCCGATTTGAGGGCACATTCAAGATGCCATCAAAAATATGTGACAAAAACGGCACCAAGCTCATTTCACCAGCTGGCGGAACTGTTGACCTGAAATATCATGACTTTAGGGATTCATCAGGCCAGTCCAACACATACAGCGTTAACAAAAACCCGACAAAGACAAAACTTGCAACACCAAGCACTGCAAAGCTTGATGCAAAGTCGTATGTCTTGCCAGCAAAGGGCAAAACAAAACAAGTCGTACTTAGTGGCAAGGTGGATGACTACAAGTCTGGAACCAAGATCAAGTTCACACTACAAATACCAAACGGCAAGTCAAGTGTATTGTATGCATTTGCAACAAAACAGGGAAGCTACAAGACACTTGTAATACTCAAACCAAACTCTCCGACAGGCCAGTACTCTATTGATATCAATTATCTGAATACCCATGTAGGCAAGGTAACATTCATGGTGTACAAAAAATAATTTTTAAAAAAACTTGGGGGTGGAGACATTGTCAAAAAAGGTTCAACAAAAGCATATTCGAGTCAATTTTTCTTTCATAGAATACATAAATACCCTGAATTGTTGTATCAGCCTAGACATGAGAGGAGCTGGACGACTGGTAGCAGTATTTTTATCGCTTGTAATTATATCATCTGGATTATCTGCAGCATTTGCACAAACCGACTCTAGTCAAATTCCACCACTTTCAGTAGCAACCGAGGTACCTCTGTATGACGAAGGTGATACTGTCACATTCAATGGACTCATAAAAAGCCCAGATGTCAATAATCTAATTGATGTGACAATTCGGGTCCTAGGACCACTAGTCAATGGCAGTTCAAGCAATATTGTTCAAATTAAACAAGTAAAGCCGCAACTTGACGGCAATTTTGATGGCACTTTTGTCGTAAGCGGGCCACTATGGGTTAAGAAAGGGGATTACAAAATCATAGCAAACTATGGTCCTCAAAAGGCAGAGACCACATTCTTCTATAATGGCGGAAGCGGCGGTTCTAAAGTAGATGATACTCCCCCTCCACCGCAATGCGCAGAAGGACAAATCATAGTTAACGGAAAATGTGTTGAGGAAAGCGATATTGTAACCCCACCACCGTCATGCGGTGCAGGAACAGTTTATGATCCAGCAACAAAGACATGCATTGTAGCGCCTCCAGTAACAGTCGAATGTCCTCCAGGACAAATTTTAGCTGATGGTCAGTGTATTGATGAGCCACCAGAGGATGTAACTCCGCCACCACCAACATGTGGAGCAGGAACTCACGCTGAGAACGGAATATGTGTTCCAGATGCGACTACTGGAAAGGGCCCAGGACAATGTGCTATTGCAACTGCAGCATTTGGAACTGAACTAGCACCACAAGTACAACTACTCAGAGAAGTAAGAGATAATGTACTATTCAGCACTGGCTCAGGTACCGCATTCATGACAGGCTTTAACGACTTTTACTATACCTTCAGTCCAGCAGTGGCAGACCTAGAGAGACAGAGCCCGCTATTCAAGGAAATAGTAAAGGGTACAATCACTCCAATGCTATCGACACTATCGATACTCAACTATGTTGATATCAACTCTGAACAAGAGGTGCTAGGCTATGGTATCGGTGTGATACTGCTAAACATTGGCATGTACTTTGTAGCACCGGCTATAGTCATACTCAAAGTTAAAGGCCTAATCCAGAAAAGACGCCTTTAAGATTATATCCTCTTTTATTAGACCATACTCATGAACGTAGAGTACGAGGAATTTTCTTCAGTCCAAGACATCTTTTCCTACATGGCAGCTGTTATGCCACCAATGAAGAACACAATGCCAATCAACTACTACAAGGGTTACGTCTTTGCATTCATCCCACTGACTCACAACGGTGGCGATGTGTATCTTATGATATACACAAAGGCAACACTTGATGGAAGAATCCTAGAATTTGACATCAACGCAAACTCTTACAAAAAAGTAGCAGCAATAGAGAGAGCAGACAAGACTTACTTTATTGTCATATCTCCAAAAAGAAACACTATTGCTGATGAAGCAATCAAAAAGCTAGGCTAATTTTTTTATCTTGTATATGTCGGAGCAGCTACTGATCTGCTTCTGGCGTATCTATCCAC
>CAYOBG010000052.1:0-9183 GCA_964402265.1 uncultured Candidatus Nitrosotenuis sp.
CGTTTGCATCAATATCGAACTTTACCTCAATTTGTGGAATTCCTCTTGGTGCTGGCGGAATTCCAGTAAGATTAAAGCTGCCAAGTGAGACATTGTCTGCTGCCATTGGTCGCTCTCCCTGAACCACATGTATGGTTACTGCGGTTTGGTTGTCTGCTGCAGTGGTAAAGATCTTTGTTTTTGATGTAGGAATTGTTGTGTTTCTCTCAATTAGCGGCTCTCGTAAACCGCCCAGAGTTTCAACACCCAAAGTGAGTGGTGTTACATCCAATAATACAATATCACTAGTTACATCCCCTGCAATGATTCCTGCCTGAATTGCAGCACCCATTGCTACTGCTTCCATTGGGTCTACTCCAGATTCTGGGCTTTTGCCAACGACGTCGCCTACAAATTTTTTGACCATTGGGATTCTTGTCGGACCGCCAACTAGGACAATTTTTGAGACATCTGCAGTGGACATTTTTGCATCGCGTAGTGCATTGTCAATTGAGGTTCTACATCTGTCCACAATTGGTCGTATCAGTTCCTCGAATTTTGCGCGAGTTAGTTTTAGCTCAAGGTTTTTTGGTCCTGCTGATGGATCATATGAGATGAATGGTAAATTGATGTCAGTCTCCATTACGGTTGAGAGCTCTATCTTTGCTTTTTCTGATGCTTCTCTAATTCTAGTCATTGCAGTGGTGTCCTTGGTCAGATCAATTCCAGTAGTCTTGCGGAATTCATTTGTCACATAATCTATTAGGACTTTGTCCATGTCTGTTCCGCCAAGCTGGGTATCGCCTGATGTGCTAAGCACTTCAAAGACTCCTCCGCCCATTTCCATTATTGTGACGTCTAGTGTTCCTCCCCCTAGATCAAATACCAAAATTTTCATGTCTTGGCCTGCCTTGTCTAGACCAAATGCCAGAGAGGCAGCCGTTGGTTCGTTGATTATCCTGACAACATCTAGGCCTGCAATTGTTCCTGCGTCCTTTGTTGCCTGCCTCTGGTTATCATCAAAATAAGCTGGAACCGTAATTACTGCCTTGTCTACGGGCTCTCCAAGAAAGGCTTCTGCATCTTTTTTGATTTTTTGTAAGATAAAGGCGGAAATCTGCTGTGGCTTGTAGTCTTTGCCCTGAACCTTAAAGATGTGATCGGAGCCCATCTTTCTTTTTGCTGCGATTATGGTGCTGTCAGGATTTGTGACTGCCTGTCTTCGTGCAGGTTCACCAACTAGGAGCTGCCCGTCCTTTGTGAGTGCCACAACTGATGGAAAGGCTTTGCCCCCGATTGACGTGCCTTCGGCTGCGGGAATTAAGGTGGGTTTTCCGCCCATCATTACAGAAGCAGCTGAGTTGCTTGTTCCAAGATCTATTCCAATTATTTTTGCCATTTTTTCACCATTAAATTATTTTGATTGCGATTTTTTTGATATTTCGACTAGTGTCGGTCTAAGCGTCCTATTACGAGAAATATATCCTTTCCTTAATTCCTTTGTAATGGTATTATCATCCAAGGAGTCGTCTTGTGTAATCGCGATTGCCTCATGTAGGTTTGGGTCAAATATTTCACCCAGGGCACTGATCGGTGCTACATCATACTCTCCCAATAAAGAATCAATGTTTTTTAAGATGCCATCGAGGCCTTGGGCGTTTGGGTTTTCTTTTTTAAGAATTTCTTTTGCACGTATTAGATCATCGTATATGGTCAGAAACTCGAGCATGAATTTATCCAGTTTTTGATTAATGCCATTTTGTATGTCGACTTTGGTCTTTCGTTCTAAATTGATATAATCAGCAAGCGATCGTTTCAGCTTGTCCTCACATGAGATTAGGCTTTGTCTGAGTTGTTCTGTTTCAGAATCAGGCTTTTCTTCTATGATTATTTGATTTTCAGATTCTTCGTTTTGCTCTGACAAGACAATTGATTTTTTTGTTTTCCAGTTTTATTCTTTGTGTGTCATTTCACACAAGGGATTTCCTTTGATTATGATTAGGTCGTTGTCTTTTCTTTTGCGCAAGTTTTCATAATCGGATTTTGAGCAGATGACAAGAATCGTTGTCTTGTCATTGTGGAATAGATCTAGGTTTGGATCCTCATATGCCTCGACATCCCCAATATAGTCCCTGAGTCTGGTGATTAGATTTTGGAGCATCTCGATTTTGTCTCCGCGCATTTCGTGTTGGTCTAGTGACCAAGACAGTGCAATTTTTGTTCTGCTTGCCTTGAGGTCATTTTTCTTAAGAGTTGAGCGAATTTCGTCAATGAGCCTTTTGATGTATCCATCTATTCCCTTGAGACTTCCATTGATTAGATACATCAGCGTGTTTGCCCCCTCAAATGATGTGCCTAGCGAACGCAAATCATACAATCCGTTTACCATGTCGTCTAGGAATATGTTTTGAAAATCATCAGATTGGAGATCTGTCTTTGTTATATCGTCTTGTGCGAACTTGCAGACCTCAAGTACACTGCATAAGGTTGAAAATCTTGAAAGCACCGATATTGCGTGAAAATGTTCTGCGGAAGAGATTCCTACAAAAGGTGTTTCCTTTTTGGAATTGGTAAGAAGACTTGCAAGGCTTTGGTCTTCCTTGTTGTTGTATGAGCCTATTACTTTTGGTGGCTGGTTTCCGCCGCCTAGTGGATAATAATAGTATGAAATTGTTTTTCCAACTTCAAGACCTGTAACATGTTCCAGCAAGGAGATGTTTTCGCTGTTTCCGCCAATTCCTGTTGGTAATGTATAGACAACTGAGCTTCCTTTTTTGAGAGCAGATGTTGCATCTTTGAATTTAGAATGAACCTCAGTTTTTGTTTCTTGCCCTGTCTTGCGAATTCTTGGTGCAAAAAATAGATACTGTGCCTTAGATATTGCAACATCGATTGGCTCCATTGCCAGCAACGGTTCATCTTCTTTTAGCGAAGATACATTTGGATAGGTCTTTGCAATTTCTGCCTTCAGTGAGATGGCAGACTGCGTGGATTCATCAATGATAAAGACGTTAGCGCCACTTATTGCCATTTGACATGCAATGGAATACCCTTCAGTGCTCAAGCCATAAACTACTACCCTATCAGAAGCCAATTCACAGGTGCTAGGCACAAGACTAAGAAAAACTTATTGTATCAAATATCACCAGATTTCATATCTTGAAGATTTGGTTTGACATTTTGACACCAAAACAGATCTTGTTTTTTGAACCAATGATAAAACAATTGAAAAAAAACCATTCTGTTCTTTGCACGACACGAAACTATCGAGAGGTAAACGAGCTTGCAAAACTTCAGAAAATGAAGATGATTATAGTTGGAAGACATGGTGGCACTACCAGATCAGGCAAGCTTGACGCATCATTACAAAGAACCACGGGACTTGGCAAGATAGTAGAAAAGTTCCAGCCAGAGATCACAGTTAGCTTTTGCTCTCCTGAGGCAGCACGCGTAGCATTTGGGTTTGGAATTAGGCACATTGCCTTTTCGGATTCGCCTCATGCTGAGGCGGTAATGAGATTAGCGGTACCATTTGTTCAAAAGCTGCTAATACCCTGGATTATTCCAAAAAAAGAATTTACAAAGTATGGTATTTCACAAAAAGACATCATACCATACAGAGCAATTGATGCCTCTCTAATTGTAAAGCACAGCAAGAATCCGAAATCAAGACAAACAAGGAACAAAAAGAACATTTTGATTAGAATAGAGGAAGAACAGGCAGCATACGTTCAAAAAAGTAGCAACACCACACAAATGATTCAAAAAATAGCAACGAAATTCGCAGAACATAATGTCATGGTGCTTCCCAGATACAAATCCCAGATTACAATTTTGAAGAAAACTCTAGGGAATAGTGCTAGAATTTTAGATAAGGTAGTGATCGGTAGAAATCTATTGCAAAACGTTGATGTCTTTGTAGGCTCTGGAGGCACAATGACTGCAGAGTCTGCCTTGCTTGGAATTCCAACCATATCATACAATGCGGTGCCAAACTTGGTGCAAGACTATCTTGTAAGAAAAAAACTTGTCACACTAGAATCAAATACAGACAAAATAATTTCCATGATTACAAAATTCTTGTCTTCAGATAACAAAAAATTGGAAAAGAATGCAAAACAAACATTGGCATCAATGGAAGATCCTTACAAAAAACTAATCCAAGCAATCAAGAAAAAATAGAAAATATCAATAATAGGGGTTTTTGAGGGTGGTTAAGAGGAAGCCCGGTAGTGTAGCGGTCAAGCATAGGGGCCTTTGGAGCCCTTGACCCCAGTTCGAGTCTGGGCCGGGCTACTTTATTTTACAGATCAAGTTTTGTGAGTAGTTTTATTGCAGTTACAAATAGTATAGCTGCTACACTCACTAGCACCAGCATCTCAAACATGACAAATTCATTAAACGTTCCAAAGATTCCTGCGCGAATTATATCAACCAAATATGTCAATGGATTTAGGTAAAATCCAGTTGCAAGGGGTTCTGGTGCGCCTTGCGCAGGATAAAATGCGGTACTTACAAAGGCAAAAAACAGAAAAACGGTATTAATTATGACGTTGAACCCTTCACTTGATTTTAGCCTAGTAGATATGATGGATGCAATAGAGCCAAACAAAATAGAGCCCACAATTGATGCAAAGACAAGAAACGGTATTGTAAGCAAGTTGAACTGAACTGATTGGAAAAAGAGCGGAAAGCCAATCGATGTAATGAGGGCTGCGCTGATAAGGCCAACTATTGCAATTGTGTAGACATTGCTTAGTATGTAGTGACTTCGCTTAAACGGCCCAACCAAAATTTGCTCAAACATTCCATGCCTTCTGTCATTCCAAATTATGATTCCAGAAACCAGGGTGCTGTTCATAATGTTAAAGCCAATCATGCCAGAGGCAATAAAGGCGGGATAATCTAGGGTATCATTCCCAAATGGGACAGAGTCAATTAGTGATGTGTATGCAAATCCTGCAACAAAAATGTATACTAGTGGAAAAATTACCTGCCAGACCAAAAACCCAGGATTTAGGGATATGGTCAGATTTCGATTTACTAGTCTAATTGTTGGATGCATTTGTGTCCTTTACCATTTTTAGAAAGATCTCTTCAAGAGTGGTAGGCATTGCAGAGAGATCATCTATTGCAATATTGTTCTCAATCAGTATTGAAAGTACTTGTGATAACACCAGCTCTGCCTTGCTTGACTGTATGACAATGTCTGTTCCTGTGTTAAAATCAACCATACAACCATCAATACCTAAAAGCAGATTGGATAGCTTGTCATGTCTGTCCAAAAGATGAATTTTGATCGTTTTTTCCTGCCCAAAAGTCGATTTTAGTTGGTCCGGAGTATCAACTGCTAGGATTTTGCCCTTGTTAATTACCGCAATTTCATCACAGAGATATTCTGCCTCAGTTAGAACGTGTGTAGTATAAAATATGGTCAGGCCTGTCTTTGCCTTGTTTTTTAGGTAATCTAGGAGTTTTCTTCTTGCGCTTGGGTCCAAGCCCACAGTTGGCTCATCTAGGAACAGCAAGTCAGCCTCATGTATGAATTCACGAGCAACTTGAACGCGCCTTCTCTGGCCGATTGAGAGGTCTTCATTTTTTTTCTTTCTTATTTCATGTAGATCAAAGACATCTATGAGTTCATCTGTTCTTTCTTTTCGTAATTTTTTATCAACGTTCCACATCATCCCGTATTTTTCGAGTGATTTTTCAACGGAGAGGCTTGGCTCATAGCTTGGCTGCTGTAATACGACACCAATCTTTTTTCTTACCTCTAGCGGATTTTTGATCGCATTTATTCCCAAGATCTCGATTGTGCCGCTAGTTGGCGGTATCAGCGTGGTAAGAAGTTTGATCGTAGTTGACTTTCCTGCGCCATTAGGTCCCAAAAATCCAAAGACCTTGCCTTTACCAATATCAAGATCTATTCCGTTTACTGCTACCAGATCACCATACGATTTGAAAAGCGATCTGGTTGTAATTGACACAGATCTGGTGTAGTCGAATCTCTTAATTTAGATTAGTGAAATTCTTATTAGTACATCAAACCATGGAAAATTGAATTGTCTGAGTTTGATTCGCTCCTTTCCAAGCTTTTAGAATTAAAACCTGATCTCTCAAAGAGCGATGTTGAAAGTCTGATCGCACAGAAAAAAGAAAAGATAGGCGCAGGCTACCTAACAGACCAAGGAGCATTGTTCCTAGTTGCGTCAGATCTAGGTATTACAATTTCCGAGCCACCAAAAAGCGAGATTAGCATCAAGGACTTGCATGCAGGGGCCAAAGAGGTCACATTACAGACACGCGTACTCAATGTTTCTCCAAAGAAACAATTTTCAAGAAAGGACGGCTCGCAGTTTTATCTCAGAAACATGACTGTATATGATAAAGAATCTGCAGCAACAGTTAAGCTCTGGGACGAAAAGGCGAGCCTACCTGAAATGGCAAACATAAGCCCGGGGGATCTTATCAAGATAATCAAGGCATATGTAAAATCTGACCTCAATGGCCAGCTTACAATAAACATTGGCTCAGGCTCAAGCATTGAGCGCACAGAAATAGAAAGCAACATTCCCTCAATTGATTCCATTACAAAAGACGTATCTGAGTTAAAGGAAGGAGACAACAACGTTGTTGTTTCAGGCACACTTGATGGGCCAATCAGCTTTTCAGAATTTACAAACTTCAAAGGAGTTCCAGGAACTGCAGTGAGACTAAGACTAAAGGGGAAAGACGAACGCTCTATGCGAGTTGTCCTATGGGGCAAAAATGATTCAGAGATTCCAAAGGTAATCCCTGCAGGAACAAAGGCAAGACTCATAGGAGTCAAAGCCAAGATGAACCAACAAGAGCTTGAAATCCACGGAAACGAGTCAACTGCGCTTGATATTCAGGCCGAGAAACAAGTAGAGCCAATAGTTGTCAGAATTTTATCTGCTACCACAAATGAAAACGGACAGCGAATGATCCTAGGTGTCGATAAACAAAAACAACTCTACAACATCATAGATACTGCAGATGTTACCAAATCATTTTCATCAGACGACGTTTTAGAATGCATGCCGTCAAAACTTTACGGAAACAGCATTACAATTGATTCTGGTTCATTTGTTAGAAAAATAGATGAAAACTTACCTAGTCTGTCAGATCTTAGAACAAAGATTACAAACATCAAGGCAGACAACAACACATACTGCATAGAGGCAATAATTCTCAAGGCACCAGAAAGAAGAAACGTTCAGACAAAGACGGGTGAGACAATTACACTGTCTGAGATGTATGTTGAAGACGATACGGCGCAAATTTGGCTAAAGGGATGGCGAAATCAGGCTAGACTCTTAGATGAGTGCTCAATAGGAGAGATCATCTCAGTTAGCGGAATTACTGCAAAACAAGGCTTGGAGGGAAGAACTGAGCTGTTTTTGACTCCATATTCAAGCATTAAAAAGAAGAACTAGTCCCAAAACCCACGCGTAGTTACGTACTGGCGTTCTGCCTCATAGATTTGGCGATACAAGGTTTCCTCATCAATCATGTTTCTTAGAATTCTAGATGCGGTATCAACCCCTACACCAAATCCTGAGAGAACAATGAGGCCTGTCTTGCCAAAGTTAGCTAATAGTGATGCTGCCTTCCAAGCACGGGAAAATCTGTGGTTTTCTTCTGGTGTGATCTTTTTTCCTGCAGCCTTTTTCTGTATGATTTTTGCCAGATCATAATCTGAATAAAATGTTGCAGCAATTTGGCGAGCCTTGCAATATGGACAGCTTGGAATGTTTTCAATTTCATTTGTTTTGACCACCCTTTCCCATTTACCACATCTTGCACAGATCAATCGGTGTGATGTTTTGAAGAGGCGAGCCTTGACTAGATCCAAGAGTCCCTTATCCATGCTTGCAGGGGAGGAATAGTATTTTGTAGTGTGATCCAATATTGGCTCTGCAAGCTTGGAGAATTTGCTTTCCTCAAGCCAGTGAATTTGAATTTTGTTAGAATTAATATCAGAAAGCGTTTGCTTTGTGTTTTCCAAGTCATATTTATCATGGAATAACTCTCGTAGTGCCTCTTTGACGAGTGGTGTTTTCAGATATCGTTCGTAAAGAAATCTTGCGGATTTTTTTTCATATACTGCACCCCTGCCAACGACTCCAAATTTTTTTGCCACATTCCAGGTTCTCCAGCTAACATTATGAGTACCATTTAGAGACGCAGTAACTATTTCATACAGATCATATGTATCCGATAGAATTTGTCGCACTTGATTTTCTAAAATTCTTCCCTTAGAAGAGAGAACGATTCTATATGCATCAGAACGTACATCGACTTGGAGTCCGGTCTTTGATGAGAGCATTGAGGATAGAACGGTGGCCAACGTTGCATTGATTTTTGTACCAAAACAACAATGAATCACTATCATTCCTTGGCCTCTGACAGACTCGACTACCATTGTTTTTTCGTCAGGTATTACTGGTAAGCTAAGCTCTGATACCACATTGCTTGGTAAGACAAGTGAGCCCTCCCGGATTTTGGTTCGAAATTTTCCAACCTTTGACGTAGTTTTGTAGTCAACAGGTATGTTTTCTCCTTCCCAGTATGGCACTGTAATTCCACCGGAACGTATTGGTTCTACGTTTACCTTGAGTGAGGATTCATCCACATTGATTATTCGCCATTGTGAGCCGCGCAAGACAAAGATGTTTCCCGCCTCTCCAAAATCGCCAACAAATCTTTGATCAAGGCTTCCAATCATCTTTTTTGAGATAGTATCAAGAACCTTGAATTTTAAAATGTCAGGAATTGTGGAAAGGTTTTCAAAATAATATCTATAACATTTTGCAGATTTTCTAAATGTCATCTTTTCCTTGTCAAAAAAGATCAGATAATTCGAGTCAAGTAGCTCAAGAACTCCAACTAATTCCTCAAGTGTTAGATTTCTAAAAAGAAATGAATTTCTAAAAAACTCAAGTGGCTCGCTGACAGACATTGAACCAATCTGCATTGATAATCCCACCAAATGGTGTGCAAGGACATCAAGTGAGCCATCGTGAATCAATTGATCTTCAATGGAGCCCTCATGAATTCGTTCCAGGATTGCTTTTGTTTCCAGCTCGTCATCGACATTGTTTGTTATGATTAGGCCCTTTGCAGATGAATGCTTGTTGTGCTTGCTTCGACCAATTCTTTGCATGAATTTAGAGACCTGTC
>CAYOBG010000053.1:0-8902 GCA_964402265.1 uncultured Candidatus Nitrosotenuis sp.
CAATGTTTACTGCAAGAATTATCATGATCAAAACAACTGCAGCACCCCAACCTTGCAATTGTGCGCTATCATATGGAAGCAAAGACAATCTCCATATTCGAAGTGGCAGTGCATCCATTGGTGAATCAAAGCCTGCAAAGAACTGACTGCTTCCAAGTACTGTCATGATAAGGGGAGCAGTCTCGCCTGAAATTCTTGCAACTGCCAGCAGGATTCCAGTTATCATTCCGCTTTTAGCAGCGGAAAGAACAATTCTGAAAGTGACTATCCATTTCTTTAGTCCTAATGCCATTCCTGCTTCTCTGTATGTCAATGGGACAAGCTTGAGGGATTCCTCTGTGGTTCGAGCAACAATTGGAAACATTATCAATGAAAGTGCAAATGCTCCTGCCCATAAGGTAAAGTGACCTAGCAACAACACTATGGTCAAAAATGCAAATATTCCAAGAACTATTGACGGAAATTCCATAAACACGTCATTGAAAAAGCGAATTGTCCTACCCAACTTGTTATCGCCAAATTCTGCAAGAAAGATGCCTGACATTACTCCGATTGGAATTCCAATTATGCTTGACATGCCTACTATGATGAGGGTTCCCTGAATGGCAGGCCCTATCCCGCCTTCGCCAGAACCAATGGCACCAGGTGTCTGGGTCAAAAATTCAACAGAAAGCGCAGAGATTCCGTTTTTGAAGACTTCAAGCAGAATGCTGCCCAGAGGGATTATTGCAATAATTACGCAGCTGAATACTACGCCCATTGCGATTTTGTCTACGATTAGTCTGCCTTTGACATTGTGTTTGAATAATGATCTGTATTCTGCCCTTTTTTGGCTAGATGATATCATCATGCGTTTACTACTCCTTCTTTTACTTTGAGCATTCTTGATACCAAAAGATGTGCTACTATGTTGATGCATATTGCTACTAGCAACAAGGTAAACCCTATTCCAATTAGGGCCGGTAAGTGCAATGAAGCAGGAGATGCCTCGATGAATTCATTTGCAATTATGCTTGACATTGTTTGGCCTGACTGGAATAGTGTTTGTGGAAAAGCACTGGGGCCTGTGGCGTTGCCAATCAACATTGTGACTGCCATTGTTTCACCCACCGCTCTTCCTAGGCCCAAGATTGAGGCACCAATCAGACCTGTTTTTGCATATGGAAATATTGCGAGCTTGAACATTTCCCATTTTGTTGCGCCAAGCATGTAAGCTGCTTCCTTTTGCATGTGTGGAACTGCCATCATTATCTCTCTTGATACTGCAGAAATTGTGGGTATGATCATTATTGCCAAAATTATACTCGCACTAAAGATGTCAAGACCGAAAGGCGCGGATGAAAAAATCCAAACACTTTCCCCAAATGTATCATACAGAGGATACTCTATTGAGTTGAGCAAAAAATCTCTAAAGACTAACAGCCCCCAAAGCCCATAAATGATGCTTGGGACTGCCGCTAAAAGATCAATTATGATGGATAGTGGACCACTGAGATATTTTGGTGCCTGTGAAATGAACATGGCAATCCCAATGCTTATTGGAACACCCATTGCCATGGCAAGACCTGCAGTGACAAGTGTACCCATAATGTATGGTGCAGCTCCGAATGACTCTCTTCCCTCAACAGCATTCCATTCTGAACCAGTCAGAAAATCAAGACCTTCATGTTCCCAGACTAGATGTGATTCTGAATATAGCTGAAATACAATTAGTGCTATTACTGCTAAAACGTAGACTCCTGCTACTGTTGCGGCAACCTTGAATATCTTATCTGATGGGATTCTGCTACGTGCGGGTTTTTGGCTTGCTAACAACAACTATGACTTCTTGAATATTGTTTTATCCAAGATCCACATATTCTACCGAGACTCTATAGTTCTATATTGATCAATATATTATAAAGACTAAAACGGTATTTACTTACTATCTATCTACTAATCATTGCAGTCACTAGAAGACACAAAACAAACACGCCGAATACAGATTAGCGGTGGCTCCACCTATACCATTTCACTTCCCAAAAAGTGGATTGATGAGCTTGGAATCAAAAATGGCGATAACATGACCATAATTAAGAATGCAAACCGATCGCTTACATTGTTTCCTGGGCTTGACAGCGAAAAACCAGCAAAAAAAGCCGTATTCACAATCAGCCAAAAGGACTCTGAGGAATCAATCCGTCGCAAAATTATTGCATTATATCTGACTGGATACAAAACAATCCAAGTGGTCTCAAAAGGGGTCAAAATTCTCCCAGAGCATTCTCGTCTGATTAAGGACTTGGTTCGAAAATCCATGATTGGAACCGAAATAGTGGAGTCTGATTCTGAGTCAATAACAATCCAGATTCTGACCCGACTTCCAGAGCTGACCTTTGATGTGGCACTAAAAAGAATGTACCTGATGACTGCGAACATGCACAGAGAGGCAATGGAGGCGCTCAAAAAATTCGACGCTGAATATGGAGAAGAAGTGGTACGAATGGATGATGAAGTAGACAGATTCAGCCTATACATGATGAGAACACTAATCATGGCAATACAAAACGCAAGCATGCTGTATGATGTTGGCCTTGAAAGACCATCTGACTGCTTGAATTACAGAACTGTCATATCTCGTATAGAGAGAATTGCAGACCATGCCGCATTAATAGCAAAGAGAATAAAATTTCTAAAAGAGCCATTGGAACCAAAACTACTCAAGGAACTGGAAGCACTTAGCAATGACGCCGTTTCATGTTTTGAAAATTCAATTTCGGCACTTGCAAAAAAAGATCATATCTTGGCAGAAAAAGTGGCAGCAAACATTGCCCAAGTAGTAGAAAAAGAAAAAGAACTCATGTATGGGATGAAGGAATCAAAAAGCTCTACCATCGTCAAGTTTACTCTAGAAGACATAAGACGAACTGCAGAATATTCTAGTGACATAATAGAAACTGTAGTTAACGAGACAATTCATAGCATTGTTAATGAAAAATAGAGAAACCTGACTTTAAGATCGAAAAAATAAAGTCGATTTTAGACAGAAATGGTTATTTTGAGCACGAATTTGAGGTCCATTCCAAACTTCCCAAGGAATTTACTATGTGCAAGCAAAATATGGAAAGAATATCACTGAAAAAAATACATTTGAGATTAACTAAAAATTAAAAATAAAGAAAAAATTGATTTTTTCTATTGGTATGGCTTTCTATTTTGTTGCTCTTTAATCATTGCATCAAAGATTGGATTATCTGGGTTGTATCCTGCACATCCTATGGTGTAGACGTCAGTAACAGCAAATCCTGTTTTTCCGCCAGTAGTGTATGCTTCTTCATTGTCTGTTCTGGTATCGACTTTGTAATTTACAATGTTGCATCTCTCATAGTTCAATACCCTTACTGGTTCTCCAGCTTGCATTAGATCGACTCTAACATCAAACTCTTTGTATGGAAAGTCCAAGGCTGAATCTACGCCATTTTCCTGTGCTTGATCTACGGCTGCATACAGATACGGTGTATCGCCAGCAATTCGAGTCAATGTAAATTCAGGTGATGTTCCTCTACCATTATTTCCAAATCCTTGTGTCTGTGAGAATATCTGGAAATCATAGGTTACAGTTGCATCCCTAAACACAAATGTTGCTTGTGGGTTTACACCCTCTGCAAAAACATAGACATTATTTCCTGTTGGTGCGCTTTGTGCTGTTGTGTTCTGTGTTTGCGAAAGTCCGACAACTAGTGCAATTGATGCAATTGCAAGCACTGCAATGATTGAAGTCTTTTTCCTGTTTTGTGTGTTCATTGTGGAAAGCTTGACCATACAATTACTAAAGAAGAATCTTTATTGATTTGGTATGGTGTGGTATGAACTATAATCTATATAGTTTGTAGCCAAAATTGAATCATCCAAAAGAAAAAATCAAAAGTAATTTAATCAAAACTATATAGTCACTATTGTATACCGTAAAAAATGTAATCTATGTCGATTATTTGTATATAACAAACAAAGCCTTCAACAACCAATGAAGACAATACTATCACTAACACTCAGTCTAATTCTTCTAGCAGGAGTCTTTACACCACTAGTTGATGCTGCACAGGGGCCAGAACCACCAAAGTCTGATAAACAATTTCAGATAAATGGAGCTGGTGCAACCTTTCCATTTCCACTAATTGACACATGGAGAGTAGAATACAATAAGATTCACTCTAATGTTAATCTGAACTATCAGTCAATTGGTAGCGGTGGCGGAGTAAAGCAGCACACGGAAAAAACCGTGAACTTTGGTGCATCAGATGCGCCATTAACACAAAAAGAAAGCCAGCTTGTATCTGGTACAATGCACATACCAGAAGCAATAGGCTCTGTAGTTATGGCATATTATTTACCAGAGGTTCCAAAAAGTGGACTAAAACTAACCGGAGAAATAATTGCAGACATTTATCTTGGCAAGATCAAAAAATGGAATGATCCTAGGATTCAGGAAATAAATCCCGATGTGAAAATGCCTGACAGACCAATTCTTGTCACAAGAAGATCTGATGGTTCCGGAACAACTTATGTCTTTACTGATTATCTGTCCAAGGTCAGCTCAGAATGGGACAAAAAGGTAGGCAAAGGAAAAAGCGTTCCATGGCCAGTAGGTGTTGGAGCTGCAGGAAACGAAGGAGTTGCATGGGCTACTAGAAACACAAAATATGCAATTGGCTATGTGGAGCTTGCATATGCGTTCCAGAACGGCATGACTTTTGCGCATCTGGAAAATGGTGATAAAACCAAGTTCGTAGAGCCAAACGTTGACTCTGTGTTTGAGGCTGCAAAGGCCTATCCTGTAGAAAAAATTCCGCGTCCAGAAGCAGATTGGAGCCAGGTAAGCATGGTTTTAGCGCCTGGTGAGAACTCGTACCCAATTGTGAGTTTTACCTATCTGCTAGTATACGAGGACATTAACCAGGTCATACCAGACAAGGACATGGCAAAAGCCTTTGTTCACATGATACACTGGATGGTAACTGACGGACAAAAGTTCTCAAAGCCTTTGCTCTATGTTCCATTGCCGTCTAGCATACAGGATTTGGACAAGCAGGGAATCTCGAGAATAAAGTTTGATGGCGAACAGCTCTGGAGTTATGGTTCCACTACGAAATCTGATGTAAAGACAGAGACTAAATCAGACACTACCAAAGCAGATACCAAAAAATCAGATACAAAGACAGAGAAAAAGACCGAAAAGAAAACTGAGAAAAAAGACACCAAGAAAAAAGTCAAAAAACCTGTGAAAAAGGTAACCAAAAAAACTACAACCAGTAAAACGACTGGCAGCAAGTGATATTCACTAGCTGAAATACACTATATTTTTCTTAATAACGTGAATTTTCCTTTTTTAGGATCAATTTCTTCATGCATCTCAACATTACTGATTATCTTTACTTTGTAGTCCAGCCAATGCTTTTTCATGTTTCTGCCATGTGTGGCAATTGTCTGGTTTTCTATTTTCTCTTCGTTTTCAGAAAATAATTCAATGTTGAAAATGTATCTTCTTGATACCCTGAATAATTCGTCTACTGACTTTTTGATGTCTGTTGTTTCTAAATGATTCAAAACATTCCTTGTAAAGACAATGTCCATGGAATCACTCTCAAATGGAATTGCAGTTATCTCCCCAACTTTGAAATTAAATTCTGGCAAATTTTCCTTGGCTATGGATATTACATTCTCTGAAACATCAATTCCGTTTACATTCATTTCATGTGGAAACAGTTTTAGATCATTGCCTGCGCTGCAACCGACCTCAAGTATATTCTGTGCCCTAAGAGATAATGCCAGGTCTTTGATGAATTTTGCCATTTCTTCGTTGTAGTGAGATGAGAAATTACTTGCGTATTCATTCCAGTATTGCAAGTCTAATGATTGCATTTGCAGGGAACCATCTTGGTATCAAAGGTGCAGTCATGTGGACCGTCCGACATGGCATCTGTTGGAATCTCTTTCATGCATTCAGAATGCCTTCCTTTTTTACAAAACCAGCAGATTTGTTCTGCAGTCCCGCCAACAGAGCACGAATCCATCATTATACAATAACAAAATCTGTAAAAAAACCTAGTTACACGTAGGTGAGCCATTGGATGAATCGCTCATCTTTTCCCATTGCTACATCCATGAATGATTTTTGCAGTGATTTCGTGGTATGGCCCATCTTGCCATCACCTACTGTGACATCATCTACTTGGGCAACTGACTTGACCTCAGCAGCAGTTCCTGTCATGAATATCTCGTCTGCTGAATACAAGTCATCTCGCTCTAATTCGCGCTCTGTTACGTCCTGACCGTTTGCCTTGATTAGCTCAATTACACTGTCTCGTGTGATTCCTGCAAGACAGCCTGAGCTTAGTGGCGGGGTGTAAATCTCGCCGTTTTTTACAACAAAGATGTTTTCTGCACTACCCTCTGCTATCTTGCCGTACTGATTTAGCATTATTGCCTCATCGTATCCGTTTTTTAGCGCCTCGACTCTGGCAAGTGCTGCATTTGCATAGTTTGATGCGGCCTTTGCCTGCATTGGCTGTGATCTGGAATCAATTCTTAGCCAGCTTGAAATCTTGCATCTGGCACCAGTTTCTTTTCCGGCCTTTGACTCACCCATCTTCCATTCCCAACATGCAATGGATACATCCACCTTGTTTGGGGTTGGTGTTAGGCCCATGGTGCCGTACCCATAATACGCCAACGGCCTAATGTAGCACTCTTTGAGTGTGCTTGCCTTTACTGTTTTTATGATACCATCAGTGATCTGGTTTTTCGTAAACTCCATTTTCATCGAGTATAATTTTGCAGACCTGAACAACCTGTCCACATGTTCCGGCAGCCGAAATACTGCAGAGCCATTTGGGGTATCATAGCACCTGATTCCCTCAAAGACTGCAGTTGAATAATGCAAGGCGTGGGTCAAGACATGGACCTTTGCGTTTTTGAATGGAACCAATTTCCCATTCATCCAAATCTTTCCAACTTCTTTCATAGAATGTCGGAAATGAGCAGCCAATTAAAAAATTATCCGAAATGTCTACGCACAACTAAATACCGGAAATTGTATCATATATCATGGAAGTAATATCATCCATACTGGCCATGGCCCTTGTGGCTGCAGGACTAATTGGACAGGGCTTTGAGATGAAAAAGATTCGAGCCTCAATTAGGACAGATGAGCAGCTGAGCCCAAAGAACATCTTTACTGATAGGCGCAATTTCAAGTGGTACGCACTAATTATTGCAGGCTTGATTCTTAGTTTTGCAAGATTTTAGAATTCGTGCGCAGCTCACAAAAAAATCTAGAGGATCTATATAGATCAGGTCTAAATATTGCGATCACATACTATAATCAGCGCGTGTTTTGGGTAACGCCGGGCTAATTCTAGACTATGGCCCATGAACAAACCCAGCATGGTACTCTTGGATTACCAAGAGCGCCATATGCGATTTGTACTGCATTCAGGAGAAGGTGATTTTTGACCTTTCTGAATGTACAGCACGAATCGCTGTTTCTATGTTATTATCAGAATCATCCACTACTATTATGACCCGTGAGGTCTCCTCCTGTGCATCCATGTTCAGAATGTTGAGGCCTGCCTCGCCAATTCTTGAGCTTGCCTTTGATACAATTTGGTGGACGCGCCACATTTGGTCCCCAATTAATGTGATCACGCCGCGATTGTACTGAATGGTTGCAAGTGAGTCAAAGCCTAGGAAATATCGCTCATTTCTTTTGACATAGTCTGAATCCAGAAATAGTATTCTTGTAAACTCAATGTCGTCTTTTGTAAATGGCGATAAAATCACAAATTCGGAATAACGCTTGTCTTTTTCTAGTGATTCTAGTAGACTTTCAGCTGCAACGCTTTCTATTTTTAGTATGGCGCAGTTTTTCTTGCCGGTGACTATCTTTAGTGGATGGCCATCCAAACTGTCTCCTTTCCTGAGAATCGTGGTTGTCTTGCTAGGCGTTTTCATGTTTGTAATTATGATGGGCATGTCTACTCCGTTTTCCAAAATTTCTTTGATTGCAATTGGGTCTAGGATCTTCATACCAAACATTCCTGCTATTCTTGCTTCATTATACGAAAGCTGCGTTATGTCTTCTAGCTCAGCAGATACGATTCTAGGGTCAGCTGAAACTACGGCGCTGTCCTTCTCAAAGTCTATTCTGGTGTCGTATTTTTTGTGAAATAATATTCCAAGATCTGCTGCTGTCCTGTCCGAGCCGCCCCGCTCATATGTAGTCTCTGTACCGTCTGTGGTTTTTCCAATGAATCCTCCAATTGATACTACCTCATTTTCCCTTAGCGTGTTTTCCAGAGGACCAAGTCTACTGGCAGATTCTGAGGCAAGAAAATTGGTTGATTCAATATTGTTATCAGTAATTATGGGCCATTCATCATAGCTTGCGACTCCTGCCTTGATTCCATTGCTCTTGAGAATATAGCTCATCACATTAGACATGAGAAGCTCACCTGTAAACGCCAGTGCGCGTGAGCGTATCTCATTTGCAAAGGCGTGCTTTTCTTTGGCATCAGAAAATGCCTGCAATGCCTTTTGCAAGAATGAATCAAGTGTTTTTTGGCATTCTGGCTTGTACTGGTCTGATACAAAATGAATTATTTTTTCATAGGATTTTCTAATTGGGGAAATATCCGGGGCTTCGCCATCCTCTGCCTTTTTGCCGATGTGTAGTGCTAGGTCAGTGAGCGACTTTCTTTTTCCATCATACATGGTAAGCGGTGCGGAAAAGACTGCAATTACTTTAGAGTCCTGCTTTAGCTGCTTTATTCTGGATACAATATCTGATACAAACTCGCCGTCAATCCCGCTTGCGCTTCCTCCAAACTTTGCTATTACTAGTTTCTCCAAGCAGATTTTTGAGACT
>CAYOBG010000054.1:0-8683 GCA_964402265.1 uncultured Candidatus Nitrosotenuis sp.
TCTTTTGTTTTTGGCTTTTCAGACTCTATCGTGGTTTGATCTTTCTTAGAGTCATATTTTGCCCTGACGTCTTGCTTTGATTTGTCCTTCCCCACAGTCATCTTTTGTTCTAGTTCCTTTATGGAGTTATTCTTGTCTAGTGACCATTCAAATGTTTTTTTGTTTTTTGGTGGGGTAATTACTGGATCATTGTCATATTGGATTGATAGAACCTTGACTTTGATTTCCTTACCCTTTATCTTGACAACTTCTTTTAATGTAAGCTTGTTTCCAGCATGATCTGTTATTACATAGGTTCTGAGCTCCGCATTTGTCTTATCGTCTTGCTTGTCCTCATCATCTTCGGCATTCCATTTTGTTGGCGTAATTGATATAGGTGTGATTGCTCCCAAGTTTCCATCAGTATTGTCTGTTCCAAATACCTTGACAGTTCTTGATGTCGGATCAAACTGGTTGTAAGCTTCTGGTGGAGTAACGTCAATAACATTTATTGTTCTTGAATCAGTGTCAGTGTTTCCAGCATCATCAGCTGCAGTATATATGATTGTGTAAGTTCCAACTATTCCAGTGTTTACTGTACCTACTGATGTGATGTCAACCATAGCATCTAGGTTGTCAATTGCAGCTGCGCCAGCATCAGAATAAGCATCACCTTGGTTTACGCTCGCTGGATTATTTCCAATTATTGTCAGTGCAGGATTGGTCTTGTCAAGATTAATGCCAGATACGACTGAGGATGCCAAGTTACCGGCCAGATCAGTGCACGTTCCTGATACCGATTGATTCATTCCCTCTGTTGTGACAAACACATCAAAGAATGATATCATAGGTCCTGATGTTGTGTCGATACATGTGAATCGCACTGGGACGTCTGAATTATACCAATTATTTGAGTTTGGTACAGTACTTGACACACCGGAAATTCCAGGCATAGTAGAATCATAGTTTATTGTTATAGAACTTGCGCCAGTATTTCCAGCATTGTCAGTACACGTACCAGATATTGTAATTGAGCTTGCATCAGGTCTAGAATATGTGATTGGGGCATCACACGATGCAACACCAGAGCCAGATTCGTCATTGCCACTCCAAGTAATAGTTACTGGTGAATTGTTCCAACCGTTGATATTTGGTAATGAGTCTAGTGTGCCAGTCACTGTTGGTGGTGTGGTGTCATGCACCGTAACAATAAAGGTTGCAGAGCCTGTGTTTCCTGAAGTATCACTTGCCACACAAGAAACTGTGGAATCTCCGATTGCAAATATAGAACCTGAGATTGGTGTGCACGTTGCTGTACTGTAGCCATTGACTGCATCATTGGATGCTGGTGATGTGTAATCTATAACGGCTCCTGCGGATGAGGTTGCCTCAACAACAATGTCAACGTGTGAGTCTATTGTTGGCGGGGTTGTATCTATCACACTAACGGTAAATGTAGCTGTGCCAGTATTGCCAGCTGCGTCGGTAGCAGAACATGTTACTGTTGTGGAGCCCAATTGAAATATGGAGCCAGGAATTGGTGTGCACGTTGGGCCACTTGTTACGCCTACGTTATCAATAGCTGTGGCCGGTGGATATGCAACAATGGTACCAGAAGTCGATGTAGCTTCTACAATCTGATTTTCTGATGTAGTGATTGTCGGTGAAGTAGTATCAGTAAGTATTCCAGGACCGCCAGGATCTGAAATTGTTCCGACTGCAGGATCTGCATCAAATGGCCCGTTGTCAGTTATAGTCAAGATCATAGTATTGCTACTGATAATAGATGGTACACTTACCCATGTATCTCCAATTAGCTTCAGGTACTCCGAGCCTTCTGGCACTATGTCAGGATGGGTTATTGTTACTGTAACAGAGGTTGCTGGCGCAAACCCTGTGATTGACCAGGAAAGGAATCCGAAGGGATACGAGCCAGGAGGTGGCGGAATCGTAAGACTTGATTCGGCTACTGCGACAAAACTAGTGAATCCGCCAGCCGATGTAGCAGATGTGGTTGGCCCATTTCCTGTTGCTGATTGTATGGTGATAGTATGTGGAATAACGGTAATTGTAACCGAATTAGATAGAATCGATATGTTGCCAGATCCGTCCGTAGTCTTTGCTGTGATTGAGTGAGGACCATCTGAAAGTATCGATGTAGTAACAGACCAAAAACCAGTGGCGCTTGCAGTCACAGGACTACCAAGGGATGATGCCTCATCAAATAACTGGACTGATGATCCAGCTTCTGCAGTGCCTGTAATGGTTGGTGTGTTGTCATTTGTTGTACTCGAAATCATTGTAATTACCGGAGCTGCAGGAGCTGTTGTATCTACCACGTTAACAGTAAATGATGCGGTTCCCGTGAAACCGAAAGAGTCAGTCGCGCTACATGTAACTGTGGTTACACCTAAAGGAAAGATTTGACCAGAAGCTGGTGTACATAGATTACCAGATAATTGCTCCGTCGAAGTAACTGTAGCTGTGCCATATTGAACTTGGGCGCCATCAACACCAGTGGCTTCTACAGTGCTGTCTGATGGTGGGGTTATTGTAATTGTATGAATATGGTCAGAGAATTGAGGTTGTACAAAACAACCTTGTTGGTTGCAGATTTGGATAAAAGATGTATGGGTGTGATGGAAAGTAGATGTTGATGCTCTTGCATCCAATACGGTTACAGTAAATGTAGCTGTGCCAATATTGCCTGTTGCATCGGTAGCAGAACATGTTACAATAGTTGAACCTAGTGTAAATGTGAAGCCAGAAGCTGGTGTACATGTTGGGCCACTTGTTACTCCTACGTTATCAGTAGCTGTGGCCGGTGGATATACAACACGGGCATCGGAAGATAACGTGCTTGCAACCTGATTTGGTGGCGGAGTTATTGTTGGAGGGATTGTGTCTACCACAATTATGATAGAATTAGATGCAGGAGATGTACCACCACTCGTTGTTGCTTTTGCTGTAATGGTATGAAATCCATCACTAAGTGTCGAAGTTGTAATAAACCATGAACCAGTACTGCTTGTAGTTCCAGTGCCAATAGATGCGGCGCTGTCATAAAGTGTGATTGAAGAATCAGCCTGCGCAGTACCGGATATTGTTGGAGTAGCGCCGGTGTTTGAACCAGAAACTGGACTCGTAATAACTGGAAATGGTTGACACAGATTCACAACCGCATTACCTGTAAAGATACCAGGTGTAGTAACGGTGGCGCCGCAATAGTTGTTAATGATACCATTGTTGATAAAAGCGTCATTGTTCAAAATGGTGCCGGAGTTGTTAATGGTAGCACCATTATTGTTGATAATGGTACCGCTAAGGTTTTGAGTAGTTCCACCGTTGTTGGTAAATGTGCCGTTGTTGGTAAATGTGCTGTGGCCGGAGTTGGTAAATTTGGTACCGTTGGTGATAAACGTGCCATTATTGATAAAGGTACCAACGGTGGTAAATGTGCCTGAGTTGTTGTTGATGTCACGGTTGTTGGTAAATGTGCCGTTGTTGGTAAAGGTACTGACATCATAGTTGGTAATGGTTCCATAGTTAGCAATGGTGCCGTTATTGGTAAGGCCTGCTTCGTACGAAATACCGCCGCCGTTTTTGTTAGTGATGGTACCATAGTTAGTAAATAGACTCTTGTTGTGGAACGAACCATAGTTGATAACGGTTGCACCGTTGTTGATTATGACGGGTCCGTTGTTGACTAAAAACACACCAGCATTAATCACTATCTCATCTCCAGAATTGACTGTAAAACCTGGTGACGTACACCACCTAGCTGGAGCGTTCCAAGTTCCAGAAAATGGAGCCGCTTGACATGAGGCCTGATCGGTTAACGTGTAGGTTGTAGCATACGCATTCTGGCTCGAAAATACAACGAAAATTGACAATGCCATTAAGATGAAAAGTAAATTTAACAATCTCAATTTAATTTCGCCAAACTTTTCTCATTGTTAGATATTATCTGATATTCTGATAACGTTATTGCATATTTTAAATAATTTTGAAATATTCTTTGTTTGCCATCCATAGAATGAACCATAGTTTTAGCAACTTGACAAGTATAAAGATATGATCTCCCAATAACGAAAATCAAATTTAGTTTTTGAACATATTCCCCAGAAAAGAAATTACAAAGTTTGGGCTAATCCAGGAGCCAACCAGTTCTTGTTATTATATCATTGTTTGATCAGATTGTGTTCCAAGATTAGAAATCGAAATAGATTTGGGTGTCTTCTAACCCATGCAATGCCCACCTTGTGGAACTTTTTGGATTTGAGTCCATTAACAAATGAAAGGTAGCATTTGAACCAAATTCAATTAATTTTTAATAAAAAATAAAAGTTCAGCCAAGTATCTCAAAGTGAGCTATCTCTGTGAATTGGTATGACTTGGAGTTGTTTGCCTTGTCGGCCAAATTCATCTGAATTAGGGCCCATTTGCCGGGTGTGGAGCCTTCAGGCAAAACTAGGTTGATATCATATTGAGCAAGCTCGACTGGATTTCCCTCAAAAAACAGACTGTGGAAATTTTTGTGGTAGTGATAAAAGTTGTGCTGGATTCCCTGTGGATCACGCAAAATAAAGCTGACCTGTCCTAGTCCTGACTTGTTGTCTTTAGCATAATATGTTATGCCGACCTTTGTCTCTCCGTTTGGCGCAACTGGATTTGTTGGAGTGGCAAAAATCCTGATGTTTTGTGTATCCAGATATGGATAATCCACATCTGGGTTTGTTGTTCGCACAAAAACCGAGGTATCGTCTAGAATGTTTGTAAAGTTTATCGTACTGTCATTTCCTGCCTTGTCACTCATCAAAAGCTGCTTGATGTTGTAGTATCCAGTTCTATAGAATTCAGTCATTTTGAAATTCACAATGCATGTTGCGGTTTTGGCATCAAATTCTCCGTACGAGCTTATGCTGTAGCTGCTCAGATCATCATGGTCTATTGTAGCGTAACATGTCTTGATATCTTGTGGATCAGCTACGCGCCAGCTTGCAGTAACAATCTGAATTGGCCTTGACTGAGCATAATCATTGCGCACGTTCAGATTAAGGGATTTTTTGATATATGCTGGCGGTGTGGTGTCCTCGTTGACATTGTTGACAAAAAACTTCCAGCCAAAATCATTTTGACCTTCAAATCTCTGGTTTTCTATCTGGTCGTTAACTATTATCTGGTTTGTGTTCCATAGCCCTCCTTTTGCATTATGATTAATTGTTACCTCCCCTCGTAAGACAAGACCAGTCTCGCCGTCTATTGGCAACAAGGTGACATCCCGATATGTTCCCTGTTCACTCACTAGTCTAAAATATGCGCTTTTCGCCCCTTCGAATTTTTCCTTACCACTAAGCTCAATTTCGATTATACCGTACTTGTCCTCATTTTGTGCACCGGTCACTGAAATATCTACTCGGATTATTTTTCCCGGATAGATATAATCAGGATACAAATTGAGCACATCAAATGTCAGGTCCTCACGGATGGTTGGAATGTAGATGTTTCCCTCCATTATTCTGTCCCTAATGAATTCATATTTTGGCACTGATCTGGATTTTAGCTTGTCCGGATTTATCACATAATAAGCGATGCTTTCTGCCATGTCCTCGTCTGGGTTATACTGGTGTGCATACGCACTGACAAATTCGGTAGTCTTAGTTGTGGCCCAGCCAGAAATTGTCTTCTTGTCTTGATGCCATCCGCCAATCTTTATCCAGTCGTCTTTTATCTCACTTGAGAAAAGATGTTCCCATAGAAAATGGGATTTTTCGTGGATTATGAGTTTGTGTAAGTAGTCATCTTCTTTGAAAGCAGATTCCATGAATTCGACATATCCAGGACTGACTGTAGTCCAGCTTACTGCTGGAGCATTCGGATATAGAGGGTGCACAGCTCCATCCGCTCTTCTCACTAGATAATTTAGTCCGTCTATTACATGAAATCCTTTCGGCATCTCCTCAAATATGTTGATTATTTGAATCAGCTCATGCGGATGGAATTGCTGAAAGCTTTTGTCTGTCTCTGATGTGGTCTGCTTTGTCAGGGTGCGATATTCCGGAACGCGTGTTGAGACGCCAAATCTTTCAGTAAGAATTTTCTCTATGGCATCAAGATCATTTCCCTCATCAGTTACAAACCACACCAAGGCATGATGTAGTTTTTGCGAAAAGTACTTGCCCATTTTATCATCCACTAGTGCAAGTCTATGGTATGATGACTCGAATGCATCAGACGAGATTTCAACTATATCATATGATTCGTAATTTGTTATCTTGATGTCATTGTCGATATGCTCATTGCTCAGAATCCACTTTGATGTGATACCTTTTTGTACCTGTATTGTGTCGCGTGTTTTTTGTGGTATTGACTCCATTGTTTGAAGTAGTGCATACGATTTGTCAAATTCCCAAGGCACTTTTTCGTTGCTTAGTAAAATTCCATATTTGTCCAATAGTTTTTCCGATGCTGAATTATCTGGGATTACAACGTTGCTTTCAAGAAAAGTAGCTTTTACTGGCTGGTTTATGTAAGAACTGTATTCCGATCCTATAGAAGTAGAGTTTTGCTCCCAGTGATACACAAATTGAGTGTTGGTAGGTATTACTCGCTGGATTTGGATCTTGTTTGCATTGTCTTGTTGTTTTGAGAGCAAGCCGAATTCAGAGTATGTGAATTCAACTGCGTTGATTGAGTTATCTATTTTTCCATTATCTAGCATGTCCTCTCTTGCAGTGTCCTCGCCATACTTTGCCCGGTATTGTTGGAACTGCTCCAATGGTGATGCCACATTTTTGGCATCCGCAAAGCTTGCAGATACTACAAAGATGTTTACTATTATGAAAAAGGCCAATACGAGAATCATTATTTGTGACATCTTTTTCTCACCGGAATGTGTGTTTCACCAAACAAAAAATATAATACAATTTAGCAATATTTGTCAGTAATCATATTTGTGTTCTGTGATGGTTTTGTCCACACAGGTTCTAGTTATAGGCATATGATCATGTCGGGTTATTCGTTTTTTCAACATCAACTCAATAACTTTTTCAAACCAAGAAAGCCATTTCTTTACTTCTGTGTCTTATTCGTAATTTCATAACATTACACAATATTTCATTATCAACGGATGATTAGTTTCTAATTAAAGAGAGAAAGATGGTAGTCTATGGTGTTGGTGTTTGAGTGCAACTTGCGTTTGCGTCAGACATTGTTTGCAACGTAAGCCATCCAGTTACCAAACCAGTTCTTGTTATTATCATTGTTTGATCAGATTGTCCTCCAACTGTAAATGTCTGCATTTTCCCATTGTCAAGAGTGTAGAGGGATTGGGTTCCAAGTTCGGGGATTGAAATTGATATCTGGGCATTTTCCAATCCACGTAATGCCCCATAAACAAGAAAGTCTTTGTCTGAGGTACACGACCAAGTATCTGATGTCCAGATTGGACCAACGGTAATTATTTTGCTAAATGTTTTTGTGTCTTCTTGCATTGAAAGTATGATTCCAACTGCAGAAACAATGATCACAATTGTGATTGCTGTTAGAATTATTTGAGAATTATTCATTTATGTTAATGCGACTGTTGTTGTATTAATACCTGTTTTAATTTGTAAGAGTGCAAAATTCATGGTAATATCAGTGTAAATAAATTATTAATTTGAAAAATAAAAATTCAGTCAAGTATCTCGAAGTGGACTACCTCTGTGAACTGGTAGGACTTAGATTTGTTTGCCTTGTCGGCCAAATTCATCTGAATTAGGGCCCATTTGCCGGGAGCAGAGCCTTCAGGCAAAACTAGGTTGATATTATATTTGGCAAGCTCGACTGGATTTCCCTCAAAAAAACAGGCTGTGGAAATTTTTGTGGTAGTGATAAAAGTTATGCTGGATTCCCTGTGGGTCGCGCAAAATAAAGCTGACCTGTCCCAGTCCGGACTTGTTGTCTTTAGCATGATATGTTATGCCGACCTTTGTCTCCCCGTTTGGTGCAAGTAATATTGCATCAAATTCCAATGCAGGATCATCTTGAATGCCGTTGTCATTAGCGTCAAAGAAGATGTTTGTAACTGTTGGGGGTAGATTAGATGTTGTGATATCAACTATCTGTCCATTTAGTCCAGATGTTGGGTTTAATGAAATAGTAGATAATATATCAGGGAGAATCAATATCTGCACAAATAGCCCAGCCATCAAGAGTTACTGGACCTTGATCAGGACCGATAGTTATGGCTACAAGCCAAGAGTTAGCAGCCGATGGCCCATTACGTTGTACATTCTGATACATACCATTTGTACTAAATCCGCCGCCAGTTACGACATCATCGTCATTACAAAACATTTGAACATTTCCGTTATCAGATAGAGTGGCTGAACTTGTAACTTGATAAAATCCAAGTACGCCCTGAGGGCCTATGCAATCATCTACGTCAACTATTCCATTGTCATCAAAGTCTTCATCTGGAATATCACCAATTCCATTATTATTAAGATCCCAACATGCTTGACCGTTAGTTCCTGCTAAACCCTGTAAACCTTGATCACCTTGTGGACCGATTGGGCCTATGTCGCCTTGTGGACCTGCTGGACCGGTAGCTCCGTCATTTCCTGGAGGACCTTGTGGACCCACATCACCTTGTAAACCTTGAAGACCTTGATCACCTTGTGGACCGATTGGGCCTATGTCGCCTTGTGGACCTGCTGGA
>CAYOBG010000055.1:0-8674 GCA_964402265.1 uncultured Candidatus Nitrosotenuis sp.
AGTGTTTTCTATTGCATCTGCAAACACATCATAGTCTCGAAGATACTCTGGATATCTTAGGAGAATTTCGTTAACGCTTAGTGCCATTCCGTCCATGATTATTTTGTGTTTGAACTTTGCATTTTTGAGAATGCATGCAATTTCCTGCGATCGTTCCACTGAAAATGCCGGAACAAACAATGTTCCTTTTTGGTCCAGTATTTCGTTTGCAAACTCGATGAACTTTTCTTCAGATTCCTGCCTTGGCATTTGCTCTGTCTGGGAATAGGTGCTTTCCGTTATGAGCAGGTCTACTTCACCAATATCCAAGTCTGCCTCGCGTAACATTCTCGAGCCCTTTACATTGATATCTCCAGTATAGAATAATCGCTTGCCTTCGGACTCTACTAGTACAGTTCCGCCGCCAACCACATGCCCTGAATCGCGAAGCTCAAATGAGGACTTGCCATGCGTGATTTTTTCCTTATAGCCAATCCGCTTTGCATGGGAATACATCTTGTGCACTTCTGGAAGGCCAAATGGGTGGGCCTCTTTTTCCAATCTTAACATGTCCTCAATTAAAATTCGACTCAGATCAAATGTGGGTGAAGTTGCATAAACAGGACATGTCCCACTTACATACATCAACGGCACATAACCTGAATGATCCAAATGTGCATGAGTCACTACAATGGAATCAACTTCCTTTGGCATCACATGCATTGGGGCTTGAAGATTTTTTCCCAAGTTTACCCCATAATCTAAAAGATAGTTTGTGTCTTCACAATTTACCAAAAAGCCCGATCTGCCGACTTCAAGACCTGCTCCCAAAACTTTTACTTTCAAGAGCTTGGGATGGATTTTGGTCTATGTTAAAAGGTTGTTACAAAATTACCCGATCGTTCCGTTGATAATGTAATCTTCAAAAGCTTTAATTAGTCAAACCTAAGATCCCCTTGCATGGGTAGAACTTTTGACCAATGGTGGAGTTCAATTCCTGCAGACCTACGCAACAAAGTTCGCGCAGGCGATGAGGGAAACAAACCACTGTTAAACCAAATTAATTGGGTTTGGGTAAAAAATCTGATGGACAAAAGAGCTGACTTGAATCCAACCGCAGCTGAATTGCTAGATTGGGTAACAAGCGGCCAAATCGACGCAATGCGAAAGTAACAACCATCTGTATACCTTTTTTATCTTTTGTAAGTTTCTTGTTTCGTTGATCGATCAGGTCGATCAAAAAATTCTATAACACTGTTAACTTTTTGAATCATGGTTTAAATAGTTACTAGAGCCTGATTATGTTAAGTGAAATAAATGCCAATAGCAATACTTCCAGACGTTGACGAACAAAGATGTATTGGATGCGCCTTGTGCGTAGAAATCTGTACATCTCTTGGCCCAGACGTACTTCGTGTAAAGCCTGTAGAAGGCTGGAAGAGAGGTAAAGCATTTGTCTTTTATCCAGAAAGATGCATCTCCGACGGAGCATGCATTGGAGTTTGTCCAACAAAATCCATCTTTTGGATGAGACCAATGAACTACACAGCTGGTCAACCAGTTCCTCTTCACAAGAACGGAGTTTTCGTAAAAGGCTGGGCAGAAGACGCAGGTCTATAGACCGCGCTAGTCTTTTTTTCTTTTTACTTTTTCAGAAACTTGGTTTTAGCTGATTTGCCAATTTGGGGTTTGTAGTGTTTTAGAAAGTCATTGTTCTCTAGGTGCACTTTGTCGAATTTGTTGTTTGCAAAGAACTTTTTCCACGTCTTTGAAAACTCGACATAGTCTTCCGGTTTTGCGTTATTCTGTGACATGACATAGTGAGCTGCTGGATACAGATCAGAAATCTCAAGCGGTATTAGTCCTAGAAATGGGTTGAACTGGCAAAACTGGACTTTGTCTGGCTTGTATTTGTTTTTTATTTTGTTATAGTCACCTGAGAGGTAAAACGGCTTGTCTGATGTATCCCTTAGTATTACAAGTTCTTTTTTGTCTGTTTTGAACTTGCGGACCGTGTTATGGTATGATATGATTTCTGGTCTGTACTGGTCTTCTGGAGTGTACAGAAAGAGGGCTTTGTCTTTGAATTTTGGTGTGGTTTTTGCCAGAAATTCGGAATTTGATGTAAAGACCTGTAATGTTTCGTATAGTTTTGGATGTGCCTTTATCTTTTTGACTACATACTCCCATAATCGTCCTTCATGAGTTGCTTCCTTTACCCTGTCTACTTCTGCCTTTATTGCGTACAGGTTGTGCAGGGCAATTTCCTGCGTTCGTTGCTCTTGTGGCAGTTCTGAGAGGGATTTTGGGTTGTATTTTGTGCAGACCTCGCAACTACACGCAAAATACTGCATTTCAGAGAGGTGGTTTGTCCTGTCTTCTGAAATGTATCTGTCGTGTTTTGCGTATAGCATGTAGGATGCTGAATCAAACGTGTCATAGCCTAATGCAATTGCAATCGGTATTGTGAGTGGATGACCTGCTCCAAAAAGATGCAATGGAATTGAATCTGGAACTAGCTTTTTTGCCTCTAGAATTATTTTTGCAAGCAGGCCATACTCGTATGATTCCATTACCTCAACTGGACTACCAAAGGCAAGCATCTGATATCCTTGGTCTAGTAAGGTGCTAGTTGATCTTCGCACCAAATCCAAGTGCTCTGCACCTTGTATGGGCCCAACCCAGATTTGACCATTGTCTTGCTTGCTATCGATTGTCTGTTTTGTTACCTGAAGTGTATGATCCACGTAGGATTTTGCCTTTTTCTTTGGTAGGCCATACCCTGTTGGCTTGTCAAGCGGGATGGCAATGTCTGTCATTATTTTTTGCTCAAACTCCGCCATACTTTCTGGTGAAACATCAACCTGCCCATACTCTAAGACTTGGTACCCACCAGAGTCTGTCATAACAGATCCATCAAATTTTATTATATCATGGATTCCGCGTTTTACTGCTTCATTGCCCCAACGCTTCATTGTGATGTATGCATTCGTTATTACTAGATCAAAACCCATCTGCTTTAGCTTGCTTGTGGGAATACTTTGCTTTACTGGGTGTACTACTGGAACAAATGCCGGTGTTTCTACCTTACCGTGATTTGTCTGTAGTATTCCAATTCTTGCAGATAAATCAGTTTTTAGAATTTCAAACATGTGTAATCACTTTGTGTTTGGGAAAAACTTGGCAAGATCTCCCTTATTTGCAACTAATTCTAGCCAGTCTACCTTGTCTCCTTTGAATTTGTGTTTTAAAATCAATCCTATCTTGTTTATGATTTGGTGCGTGGACAAGCCTGTCGCATTGATTTGAAATGTTTTTTGCATACTGAATCGTGTTATGGTATCGTATTCAATTATTCCTAAAATTTCACTGCCCACATTTTCAGTTATCTTTTTTTGAGTGTATTTTCTTTTTTTGTATATTGGGATAAGCTTGTACGGATTTTTTCGTAGTATGATGGCGTAATCAACCTGTGATTTTGATAAAACATATGGCGCCAAGTGGCCTACTATTATGCTATTTTTCTGTATTCGTTTTTTTATGATTTTTGTCAGTTTGCCAACATCAACGTCCAAGGTGGAATTGCGTTTTTCAAAGACCTTACTCTCTATTGCGATTTGGTTTAGATCTAAAATTGGCTGGGCTAATCTTTGTGATAATTTTTTTGCAACTGTGTGTTTGCCTACCCCAGGATTACCAGTTATCACTATTGCCATGTTTGCAGTCAAATTAGAACCACATTAAACAATTTCTGCAATCCTAATAAGAAGTCAGAATGTTGTTTCTGTAATGCAAATAGGGCTTTTGGGCAAGGCAAATGTGGGTAAATCCACATTTTTTTCTGCGGCAACAGAAACTGCGGTACCAATTGGAAATTATCCATTTACCACAATAGAACCAAACATTGGAGTCACATATGTTAGGACAAAATGTGCATGCAAGCACTTTGGAATTACTCACCAAAACCCACTATGTCTTGATGGGGTGAGACTAGTGCCTGTCAAAATAATCGATGTTGCAGGTCTTGTTCCGGGTGCACATGAGGGAAAAGGCCTTGGCAACAAATTCCTAGATGATTCAAGACAAGCCGAGGTTCTAATCCATGTAGTAGATGTTGCTGGAACCACAGATATTCAGGGGCAGCCTGTGCCTCCTGGAACTCACAATCCGCTCGAAGATGTGGAGTTTGTTGAAAACGAGTTCAATCAGTGGTTTAAGCAAATTTTGATGCGAGAATGGCAAAAACTCGTAAAAGAAATCCTGCAAAAAACGACAAACCTAGTTGAGGGAATATCTAGGAGATTTTCTGGCCTTGGCATCAAGGATTTTCAAGTATCTGACATTCTAAAAGAAACAGAACTAGCAGCAAAAAAGCCGGCGGAATGGAGTGAAGATGATGTGTTGTTGTTTACAACCAAGCTGAGAAAAAAAACAAAACCGGTCCTAATTGCTGCAAACAAGGCAGACTTGTGCAAGGATCTTTCCATAATTGATAAAATAAAAAAAGATAATCACGTTGTAATATGTAGTGCCGAATCTGAGTTATTGCTAAGAAAGGCGGCAAAGGCAGGACTGATAAAATACGTAACTGGCGATCCCTCTTTTACCATATCTAATGAGTCATCACTAAACCCACAGCAAAAACAGGCACTTGATGTTGTAAAAAATGTACTATCAAAAACCCACACCACTGGAATACAGCAGGCAATCAACTATGCAATATTTGATGTCTTGAAAATAATTACAGTCTTTCCAGTAGAGGATGAAACAAAACTATCAAACAAGGATGGAGTCATATTGCCTGATGCAAGGTTATTACCAGTAGGCGCTACCGCAAAAGACCTGGCTGCAACAATTCATGCTGATCTAGCAAAAGGATTCCTACACGCAATAGATGCAAAGACAAAGCAAAGAATAGGTGCAGATCATACACTCAAAGACGGCGATGTGATCAAAATCATATCTAGCATGAGTCGTGGATAAGATGCTCTGTCTTGGGATTGAAAGCACTGCTCATACGTTTTCCTGCGCTATAGTGGAAAGGCGTGGAAACAAGGGCAAAATTCTATCTGATGTGAGAAAAATCTATCGCCCTCCGGAAGGGCAAGGAATTCATCCGCGTGAGGCCTCACGTCATCACATTGAGCACAGCTCCGAGATTTTGTCTGAGTGCATAAGGCAGGCAAATCTCTCGATAAAAGACATTGACATCATATCGTATTCTGCAGGTCCTGGGCTTGGCCCGTGCTTGAGGGTATCTGGTGTAGTAGCAAGAACCATCTCATCGTACTATGACATTCCAATTTATCCAGTTAATCATGCAATAGGACACATTGAGCTTGGTAAGATGTTGACTGGTGCAAAGGATCCATTGGTGTTATTGGTCTCTGGCGGCCATACAATGCTTGCTGCATTTAAGAGCAAAAAATGGAGAATATTTGGCGAGACCTTGGACATAACACTTGGACAGCTGTTGGACCAGTTTGGACGCTCACTCGGATTTGCCTCTCCATGTGGGAAAAAAATCGAAGAGCTTGCATTAAATTCGGATAAATATGTGGAATTGCCCTATGTGGTGAAAGGAAACGATGTGTCATTTTCCGGATTGATGTCTGCTGCCAAAAAAATCTCAAAGAACAAAGACGATGCGTGCTATTCCTTGCAGGAGACTGCATTTGCAATGATTGGAGAGGCTTCAGAGCGTGCCTTATCGTTTACCGAGAAAAAAGAACTAATGATAGTCGGTGGGGTTGCAGCAAACAAAAGACTGGCAGAAATCTTTAAGAAAATATGTGCAAGGCAAAAAGCCAAGTTCTTTGTCGCACCAATCCAATATTCTGGTGACTGTGGCTCACAAATAGCGTGGACTGGATTGCTTGAAGCAACCGCAAAAAAAGGCGCACATCTAAAGGATACTTTTGTCAGACAGTCTTGGAGACTGGATACCGTGCAAATCGATTACTAAGCCTTGTATTCGTTTATTGCTTTTTGAATGTCTTTTTCCCAGCTTCCGGTGCTAAAGACTCCGAACTTGTAGTCTTTTTCACCGTCTTTTGTCTTTGCCCGAATGCAGGCCTTTTTTATGAAGAGGCCTTCCTTCCAAACTTTGGTAATATCGTTTAACGGTACATCTAAAACTGTTTCACCTACTCTTTTTGTAAAGTCTGCAATTCTTCCCTTGGTTTTATCAAAGGCAATTCGTTTGTTGGTTAGTGTAAGAATTCCTGCACCTAGCGAGTCTTCACTGCAGTCTTCTTGTTTTAGCCGTTTTTCATCTGGTTCCATGACTAGACTTTAATTCAATTTGCTCAGGTTATAATTTTAGTGAAACTCCTCAAAAAAGGCGCAGAAGGCGACATTTATCTTACAAAATTTGATGACGTCATGGCAATTCTCAAGACGCGAAAGAAAAAGCCATACCGACATCCTAAGATTGATGATAAAATACGAAAGCAAAGAACAATTCGAGAGGCAACGATGCTCTCTGAGGCAAAATCATTTGGTGTGAGAACTCCATTAGTATATCGAATGAACACAAACGATTGTACAATTCTGATGCAGCAAATAGATGGAACCTTGGTCAGAAACCTGTCTGGCTTGAGGCTAAAACTTGCATGCCAAGAAATTGGTAAAATCACTGCTACACTACACAAAGATGGTATCATACATGGAGACCTGACTACATCAAATTTTATCTCAAAACAAAACAAAATTTACGCAATTGACTTTGGGCTTGCGCAAAAATCCATTAGAGTGGAAGATCATGCGGTGGATTTGAGATTATTCAAAGAGATTCTGGGCAGTGCACACGTGGAAGTATTGGCATTACTTTGGAGCGCATTTTTGAGAGGATACAAGTCTGTAGTTGGAATTGAGCGATTCAACAAGGTACTAAGTCATGTCGGTGTAATAGAAGGAAGAGGACGATATGCAAGAATGGAATGATGTGTTTTTTGTATCATCAAACAAGCACAAGTATTTGGAAGCTAAGGATATCCTATCAAAATTTGGACTAAAACTAGGATTTTTTGAATCCGCACTAGTGGAGATCCAATCTGATTCGCTATCAGAAATAGCAAAGGCAAAGGCACTGGATGCTTTTTCAAAATGTAAAAAACCAATCATAATAGAGGATGATGCGCTTTTGGTAAGATCACTTGGAGGGTTTCCTGGGCCATACTCATCATACGTATTCAAAACAATTGGGAACAAGGGAATTATCACATTGACAAAAAAGGACAGACGTGCAGAATTTTGCGCAACTGTCTCATTTTGTGATAAAAAGACAAAGCCAATTCTATTCCAAGGAATAACTTCAGGTAAGATATCAAAAAAAATTCAAGGAAAGGGATGGGGATATGATCCAATATTCATCCCAAGGGGGAAAACCAAGACTTATGCCCAAATATCTGACAAAAACGCACTATCTCACAGGTATCGTGCGCTGGAAAAGTTTGCTAGTTGGTTTGTAAATAAGCAGAAATCCAGCGGTCGGTAAACCGCTTTTGGTTCTGCAATACTACTATTCTGGAGACAACACTGTCATCCATGACTGAATAGATTTGGCTTTGTCTTGCCAGCTCTGATGCAAAGTGACTCACCTCTTCATACTCTAACATGTCTGTTCTGTCCAATCTGTTAGTTGAGCGGCCAATGTGCATGTAGGATTTTATCTCGATGAAATGGACATTTGCTCTTTTTATCATATCTGCAAAGGCAGGAATCATCGATTCGGAATCATTGTGGTTTCGGATTAGTGTCATTCGAAGTACTGTTCTTGTATCTAGTTTTGATAGTAGCTCCAATGATTTGTTCCATCGTTCCCAGGAATCATCATATCTTGGCTTGTTTATTCTCATAAAAGAATCATAGTCAGCTGCATTTGTGGATAGGTAAATCTGAGTTGGCAATGCATCCTCGTCTTGGAGCCTTTGCAACATTTGTGGTTCCTGTCCGTTTGTTACAAGAAAAATTGATTTTGTTGCCTTGAGTGATTTTAGGTATTTTATCAGCTCTGGCAATTTCGGATACATTGTTGGTTCACCTGATAGTGAGATTGCGTAATGGGCTGGAAGCAATGACTCATCTAGTTTTTTTGTAATGGATTTTGGGTCTCCATAATGACCCATGATTAATCCCCGTCGCTCTTCCATCAGTTTTGTTATGATTTCCTCCGGACTTGCAACTTTTTCGGGATTCATCTGCAGTGAATCATAAAACTCCATTGGACGCCAGCAATAGATGCACCTATTTTCACAATGCATTCCAGCAGGTGAGAACTCCATGCACTGGTGAGTTGAAATTCCATAGAACTTGTGCTTGTAGCAGCTTTCTTCCCCCTTGAATGACTTTTTTGTCCAATGACACAGTTCTACTGTTGAATGATCGGATACACCATACTTTGCCTTCTTTAGCTGTTTTAGAATTGACGGCTTGATCTGAATTAGGTCCTCTTGCTCTACTAATTCTCCTGAACAACTCATCAGGGTTTTTTTGCAATTGGCTTACTTAGGTTTTTCAAATGGTTGAACTGGTCTGTCCATTTTTGCTTCATATGAATTCCAAGTGGAAAATAAGGCGATCTAGAATTTGAATAAAAACTAGTATATGTTGGAATAATTTGAATTAATTCTTAAATATAATAACTTCCTATAAGAAATGATGCGGAAGGATGTAAAATCCAACAAATAGTCCG
>CAYOBG010000056.1:0-8663 GCA_964402265.1 uncultured Candidatus Nitrosotenuis sp.
CTTCTTCTATGTATTCGCTGACTTTGACTAGTTTTTCCTTTAAATTCTGAATATCGACAGATTCATCCTCTATCTCCTTGACTAGCTTGGTTCGCTTGTCCTTGAGGTTCTTTATCATTAGACCTACGTAATCAATTGCCTCTTCTAGCTTGGCGCGCTTGTTCATTAGGTCGCCAATGCCGATTTCAGAGCCAGATCCTGACTGTTCCGCTATGCGTTCCGCTTCAACTTTGGGTTTTTCTTGTTCTAACATGCCAGTATCTTGTTGGGATTCCTCGGTCTTCTTAAATTTTTCAAACATGATGTATCTGTTATGGTAAACTATGCTGATTTATTCCTAATAAAGATAAAGTAAGACAAAAGCCCACAAGTAACAAAAATTTTCAACCCCTGATTTTGCACCATTTTTTCTCCCCCGCATCAAAAAATACTCAATTTCAGGCGTTTCAGAGTAGTGAAACACCCATTCCGCTATGCGTTCCGCTGTGCGGTTTCAAAATGTCCCTAATCTATACTGCAGTCTATTACAATACCATGTCAAAACAACAATACAGGTCCGAAATGGGCATAATGGGAGATATCTTGAATGTCACCATGGAAGGAGGCAGACAAGGAACTATCGTCTCTGCAATATCTAGAAGAGCAAACCTTTCGCACTATGCCGTAATCGACAAGTGTGAAAAACTCTCAACCGCAGGCTTGGTCCAAACCGTCAAAACCGAGAAAAACCGACTATATACAATCACCGAAAAAGGCATAGAGTTCGTCCAAGAGTTCCGCAAGTTCCAGTCCATCCTAGATGCGCTGAATTTGAGGTATTAACCATGAATAACCAAGAGGCAGTACTCTGTATGCAGGAAGCCGTTCCTAACGTAGAAGGAATGCTTTTTGTAAGGATTACAGATATCCTCATTAGAATGGTAAAAGCACCAATACTGGCTATAGGACTCCTTCTTACAGTAGTACTGCCTGCACAATCTTTTGGTTCCCTTCGTTCCGTAGACTTTACACTTTACCCAGATGGCACTACCCATGTTTCTCAAGAATCATTAGCAGACCCAACAGAGCCAGAACTAAGGGTTCAGCTCTTTGGAAAGAGCATTGATAATTTTGTGGTCCAAGATCAGGACGGACTACTTTTGTCGTTTGATATAGACAGTAAAGGCGCCCTGGTACAGACCTTTGGTGCATCTTCTGTTACTGTTGCTTATGATAGCTATGACTTGGTTTCAAAGAAAGGCAAAATTTGGACTTTTTCAGTTGACTCGCCAGTTGATTATACCGTTACAATGCCAGATGAGGCAACCGTAGTCGATATTGCAAACCCAGACAACATTGATTCCATTGATGAAAAACAGCTCTCATTACTAAAAGGCAAAAACCAAATCGAGTACTTTTTCAGCACTACCGGTCCAGCGCTTTCTGCACTAAATGCAATCAATGACGCAAAGACGCTAATCGCAGAAGCAAGTGCTGATGGAATTGATATGGCATCAATACAGGAAAAGCTAGACTTGGCAATATTTGCATATGACAATAAAAAATACACAGATGCCGAAGACTTGGCACTAGAAGCAAATGCACTAGCTCAAGCCAAAATTGATGAATTTGAGAAAACCATCCAAACTCCACCAGAAAACCCAATTGACTGGTTCAAAGAAAACATTGTGGGAATTGCAACCTCGATTGTAGCACTTGGTGGTGCAATTACTACTTTAACACTAATTCTCAAAAAGACCAAGAGTGCAGTCAAAAAGACAATCTCGCCTCTATTGAACAACAAAGACGAGGATTCCGAGCCAGAGCCTGAAGTTGATGCTGACGAGGTCATAACCCAAGAAATGAGAGAAGACGACAAGCAGCTGGTCTCGTATTTGGAGAAAAGTGGCGGCCAAGCCTTTGAGCGTGACCTCAGAAAGAAATTCCTCTTGCCACGTACCACAATGTGGCGCGCAGTAAAACGACTTGAGCGACAAGGTATTATTGAGATAGAGAAAAAAGACTTTCAGAACTTAGTTAAGCTAAGGAAAGGTGGGGAACAGGGACAATGAAAACACTACTATCGTTTGCGTTATTTGCGCTAGTTGCTAGCATGATTGTAGCGCCAGCATTTGCTGATTCCAAGATGGATTCTTTTGTGAACCTGGCAACCCAGGCAAGAACCCAGGTGAAAATCCAGATGGACAAGCTGCCTTCAGTATCCGATGAAATCAAGTCCCTGTATATACAAGGCGACTCTGAAACCGAGCAGCTTATTGCATCAGTAAAGAAAGGAGATTCCACAGGTGCAAAGACCCACTTTTTGGCAGCAATGAAGGCATTTCGACAGATCACACAAGCTTTCTCGGAAGTAACACAAGCACCAGAACCTGTAGCTCCAAAAATAGCAGCACCAGTAGCTGATTTTGATTATACCAGCGCACTCAAAAGATATGAGATTAATGCCAATATTCTAAAGGCAAGCGCCAACAAGAACAACCTCCAAGTCGACTTTAGTAAATTCGATAACCTACTCCAAACTGCAAAATCAAACCTTGCAAGTGGAGACGTGGCAACACTAGAAAAAACATTTGGGGATCTAAAGGCAGCTGGAATTGAACTCCAGACTACTATCCAAAACATGGTTGCAAAGAACTCTAACACAAGAGCAATGTCTTTTGCAAAAAGCTACATAACCAAAATTGATGCAGTTTTAGCACAGGCAAAGGAATTAGGATTATCAGAAGATCAAATAACAAAACTCCAAAATGCAAAAGAAGAGCTTGCATCAGGCGCAGATACAACCCAAATTATCATAAAAATAAAGCGCGTCTACCAGATCAACTTGGATCTGCTAGAGGCCAAGAACCAAAAAATTCTCTCAGACATATCACGACTTGAGAGCAGATTGCTGCTCTTGGAGCCAAAAATTGACGATACCATTAGACCAAAGTTTGATACAGCAAAAACAGTCCTAGCCTCACTAAAAGACCCAACATCGGAAACCGACTCGATAAAGCTGCTCAGAACGCTAGAATCAACAATCAAAGAGATCGAGGCATATCTACTATCCTTGCAGACACAACCAGTCAGCACACAAGTAGAAGAAGAAAAAACAGCACCTCCACCAGAAAAGCCCACTGAAACAAGGGAGTCATTCCAATTACAAGACACGCAACAAGCACAAACCGAATCGCTAAAGGTACAAGAGCCAAAGGCTGAAAAACAAAAGCAGACCAAAAACCAAAGACAATCAGCTGAGATATCCAGACTTGAAGCAAAGCTAGCAGAGCTAGAGCCATATGTAGATGAAAACATCAAGCCAAAATTTGATTCAGCAAAATCAATGCTTGAAAGACTCAAAGAGTCTGGTAACAATTACATAAAGACAATTCGAGCAATCAACTCACTCATTGACGAAATGAGTCGATACATCGAGTCTCAAGAATCTCGAGACAACTCTGGCTAAAGCAGCAGCCAAAGATCCTAACAAAACTTCATATAGATTTTGTAGAACAGCAAAATTGCATGGCATCAAAGCAAATCAGTGCTGGCGTTGGAATACCAATGATAGTAGTGGGCGCATTGATGGCATTTTTGTGGGCACCAACAAGCATTGAATTCTTTGATACAATCGAGTTTGTCGGAGCTCTAATTGGAATCTTGGGCGTAATCTTTTTTGTTGCAGGCCTCATGTATTCAAAGACGCCTGTTATTTCCTAGTCTGAATTAAATAATGACTCTAGCTAGTCAGACTACTTGAAAGTACGACTATTCGAAATATTCACTTCACTGGAAGGAGAAGGCATACTGTATGGAACAAAAACCCTGTTTGTCAGATTAGCAGGATGCCCGTTTACCTGTTTTTACTGCGATACAAAAGAGTCACTTCCAATGGATTCCGGGCAGGAATACGACATTTCAGACGCCTGCTCACTAATACAAAAAAGTCTTGCCGGTAACACCTACAAGGTGAATTTCACTGGAGGCGATCCTCTGGTTCAGGCAGACGCAGTAGCAGAGATGGCAAAATTTGTCCAATCAAAAAACATCCCGACATATTTGGAATCATCATGCTATGATTCAAGAAAATTTGCAACTGTTCTGCCTTTTACTGATTTTGTAAAAATTGAGCTAAAAACCAAAGACTCAGATTTTGTCGATCCAAAACATTATTCCACATTGATAGATAATGCGCTGGACTGTCTCAAACAATCAGTTGCAGCAAAAAAACCAACATACATCAAAATTGTAGTATCATCAAAAACAGAACTAAACACATTTTCAGATCTAGCGGCACAAATTTTCAAAACAGTCGGTGCAGAGGATCTTAAGGGTTTTATAATACAACCAACTTACGGAGTAGCAGAACCAACATTGCAGAAACTTTTGAGCTTTTACGATGCAGTTTATTCTTATTATAATGAGGTACGAGTCGTTCCACAACTACACAAGCTAATAGGTGCACCATGAACAAAGAAAGAGTAAGAAAACTAGTCCGCGAGCTAATAATAGAATTAGGTGAGGACCCGACACGCGAAGGACTTCGGGGGACACCTGACAGAATTGCAGACATGTATGAGGAGATCTTTTCAGGATATGACTCTGATTCAGAATTATCAGTCCAGTTCTCAGAAGACTCTGACGCAGTAGTGGTAAAAGACATCAAGTTTTATTCAATGTGCGAGCATCACATGCTTCCGTTCTTTGGCAAGGTAAGTATCGCCTATTTACCAAACGGCCGAGTCTTTGGAGTATCAAAGCTGGTAAGACTGGTTGAAAAATATGCAAAACGCCTCCAAATCCAGGAACGAATGACAAAGGCAATTGCAGACGAACTATATGCCCAAGGAGTAAAGGGCGTAATGGTCTTATCTGATGCAGAGCATTTCTGCATGAAAATGAGGGGCGTCAAAAACGATGCAACAATGACTTCTGCCGCATATCGCGGAGTATACGAAAGAAAGGAGAACCGCGAGGATGTCGTTGCCATGATACGCAACACCAGATCATCAGTTCTTTGAAAAAGATAAATAATCAACTCAGAGGTTAGGTTTTCGTGGGAGTACACAACAACGTTCACATTCCAAGCGAGTCCTGGCCGCACTTTACATGGCTTGCAATAGAATTCTTCATCACACTAGCAGTAGGTGCACTTTCCTCACGCGAAATAGTAAACATTATTGCAAAAGACGTAACCCCAGACATGCAAAACTGGTACTTTTTTGGAATAATTGGCGCAATCGTAGCAGTATGGTACATGGCAATACGACCAGTAGTGTTTAGAAGAAAGGTTCTAGAAACTAAATACTAGCAAGATATTTCGTCTTGTCTTTGATTTTTGCCTGAATGAAAGCAGCTTTTCTGTTGTTGCAGGATTCGCATTTTCCGCAGTGATTCTTAGAGTTGGCATAGCAGCTCCATGTCTGAAATATTTTGTCTCCGAACTTTCGGTAGCCAGACGTAACTAGGGTACTCTTTGAAATTCCAGCAGAATATGGAGACCAAACTTTGATGCTGTGTCGAATCCCCATTTTTATTCCATCAATTTCTCCCTGATTCAGCGCAGACTCGATTTTTTTGGAAAAAGCCGGACGACAGTCAGGATATTTGAAATCATCAGTGTGAGCACCATATGCAACTAAAGACGCATTAAGTGAAAATGCCCAAGCAGTAGCAATTGTGACAAAGATTGCATTTCGAATTGGCACCACAATAGAATATTCAAATTTTGATGGGAGTGATTTTTTTGTATTTGTCAAAACATTACTGGTACCATATAGTGATTTCATAAAATCAATTGGAATTATTTTGTGTTCTTTGAGGTGTAGTGCTTGCCCTACTTTTTTTGCAGCTGCTAGCTCCCTTGACGCTCGCTGTCCGTACGAAAATGTGATCCCGTACAAATCATAATTTTTTGATAAATGCGCGCCAAGGCACAGCGAATCCAGTCCACCACTGAGAATTACGACTGCTTTTTTCTTCAATTTAGATCAGTTTTGCGCCATCACTTGGCTTGCAAATCACAACCATACTGCCAGTCTTTGCAGATGCAAAGCCTTTTTCCATTGCTTTTGCGATCTTGTTTAAATTAGATTTCTTTGTAGCAAATGCAATTACTGATGGACCTGCGCCAGATATTGTAACGCCTAGCGCTCCTGCTTGTGTGGCGTTTTTCTTCACACTGCTAAATCCTGGTATGAGATGAGCGCGCGCCGGCTCGACAATAACATCCTTAATTGATTTGCCAATTAGGACAGAATCCTTTTTCACAAATCCTGCAACAATGGCTGCGGCATTTGACAAATTCACAATTGAATCAGACAATGACACCTGTTTTGGTACTACACTTCTTGATACTTCGGTCTTTTTTGGAGGAACCTCAAGCTTTGGTACTGCAACAACTAGTCTTAGATCCGATGGGGGCAAAACCTTGAGAACATCAAGCGGATTGGTCCTCACAAGCACAAATCCACCCAAAACAGACGCAGACACATTATCGTAGTGAATCGAACCTGCACTTGCACGCTCGCCAACACCTGCACATTCTACCAGTGTGTTTCCATCAAGCTTTAATCCAAATAATTTGTCAAATGCAATCGCAGTTGCAGCAGCTGATGCCGCACTACTACCCATTCCAAACCCAGCTGGAACTCCTTTTTTGATTTTAATTTGAACACCGCTTTTAATCTTGAATTTTTTTTGCATGTACTGGACAACTAGCCCTGCTGTGTTTTTGCTTGGCAAAACAGGAATGGAATCTACAGTAATTATTGAAATTCCGCTTTTTTGCTTTGTTAATGTTACAGTATCGTAAAACGCATCCAAGGCCAAACCGAACACATCAAAGCCTGGGCCCAAGTTTGCAGTAGATGATGGGGCTCTAGCAGTAACAGAGTTCATCAATCCTCTGTTTCCTCCCCTTGGTTAAGAATTCTGCTCAGGGCACCTTCTAAATTCACCATGCCTTCACCTGTTGCGTTTGAAACAGGAATCAACCCCTGCGCAAAGCCGGACAAGTTTAGGCTGCGCAAAATGTTTGTTATCAGAACATATGTTTCCCCGTCTGCTTCTGTGGATATCGCATTTTCTAGAGTCTTGAGATTTGTAGTCCATCGCAGGATTTCTGAAATTTTATCAGCAATAAGATCTGTTTTTGTTAAAACATTGATTGTTGGCATGCCCATTCTCAGTCGAATAGATGTTGCAAGCAATGCCATTGATACAAAATTAACTGGAGTTGTAACCAATACTCCATCATACAGGAACAGCGATGTCTTTTGATCTGCCGCAAAATTATTCACAAAGTATGGCCCGCTTGTACGATACGCAAACAACTCGATTTGTCCCGGTGTGTCAATAATGAGATAGTCAGGATTTATCTTGTCAGCTTGCTCTTGTAGTTCGTCAATCTTTGATGCAATCAGATCCGATGCCATGACTAGTGCACCGTTTGGCCCAAGATCGTACTGTTTCATTATGGATACGATATCAATTGAATCTCTAATGTCAATGTCTGCTGTATATGGAAGTGATACAACGCCTGGGTCCAAATTTAGAATGGCAGCAAATGCCCCATTTGCGGTATAATACTCGTGAATTTTTGATGATAAAAGAGATTTTCCAGCACCTGCAGTTCCTGCAATAAAAATTGCTTTCAATTTGTAAATGTCAGAGTTGTTGGCTTATATTTGATTCAGTTAGAGGCTTGCTAAAATGAACTGGCGAATTGTTGCTTTTGCAGCTAGTCTCATTCCGTTTCTTATCATTGCAATATCATTTGATGTAAAACCTGAAGATGTCTTTGCAGTGGGTATAGTAAATTTTCTGGCAGCATTTGCTGCAATGATGGGAAAACTGTTCCTGCAGGGAATAAAATTTCATTACATCATAGGAGTGTTTCATGGAAAAATAGAATCACTCTGGAGAACAATATTTGTAAGAATCGGTTCAGAATTTGTAACCATGACTACGCCAATGTTCATTGGTGGTGAAGTAGTTCGAATTTACTGGATGAACAAGCGCGGAATGCCAACATCAAAGGCGTCATGGCTTGGTATATTTGAAATCGTCACTGAGGTTCTAGCAGCTGGAGTACTAGCTATGCTTGCGGGAATAATTGCCATTATGAGCGGACATGTCATAATTGGTGTAATTGTTCTTGGCACTACCATACCTGTTGTAGGCCTTTGGTCTGGATTGTTTTTCTTAACTGCGAACCGTAACTTTCAGGTTCCAAAATTCTGTGTAAACCTTGTACTGAAAATTAGAAAGGAAAAGGGCCAGCTATACTTGGATAAGACAAACCAGTGGATGACTGACATTTGTGCAATGACTAGAGAAAATATTCGTGCACCACACGCAAAAAAGGCATTTGCAGTATCATTTTTGATCTCATTGCTGTCATGGATTGTGTTTGGAGCTTCATTCATGTTAATTTCCTATGGAAGCGAAAATGCAGTTACTATCGTGGAATCAATTTTGGCAGTAATGGCAGGAAACGCAATTGGAAACATGCCTATTACTGTAGGTGGATCAGGTCTTGCAGAATTTGGCACGTGGGCATATCTATCGCATCTAAACGAGTTCAAGCTGGAATTACCAAGTGATAGCGTAGAATGGGATACTATCATAGCATGGAGAATTGCAACGTATCAGCTTCCAATCCCAATTGTGTGGTTTTT
>CAYOBG010000057.1:0-8585 GCA_964402265.1 uncultured Candidatus Nitrosotenuis sp.
GCAGAATCTGCAAAAATTGCACTCAGAACACAGCAAATTGTAGCACACGAATCAGGCATAACAAAGACGGTGGATCCATTGGCAGGCTCGCATTACTTGGAGTATCTATGTGATGAAATCGAAGACGGTGTCAGAAAATATCTAAAACAAATTGAAAAGATGGGCGGAGCACTAAAAGCAATAGAGAAAGGATTCTTCCAGTCTGAAATAAGACAAAACGCATACCGACTCAAAAAAGAAGTAGATGCTGGTGAGCGTGTCCTAGTTGGTGTCAACAAGTTCTCAGACAATGTAGAATCAAAACAAGAACTACTCCGAATAGATGATACCGTAGAGAAGAAACAAAGAGCAGCACTCAAAAAATTAAGATCAGAGCGCGACAACAAAAAAGTTCAATATGCTTTATCTAAAATGCAAGCTGCGGCAGAAAAAGACGACAATCTGATGCCGTTTATTTTGACTGCTGTAAAATCATATGCTACAACTGGTGAAATCAGCAACACATTCAGACAAGTCTTTGGGGAATACCGACCAAAGGAAGTATTCTAGATGAAAATTGACCATATCGCAATAGCAGTAAATGATGTGGAAAAGGCAGCAAAACAATACCAAGACGCACTAGGTGTTGAAAAAATCACATACGAAACAGTGGAATCTGAGGGAGTCAAGCTGGCTATAATAAAACTAGAAAATGGCAGAATTGAGCTGATGCAGCCAACACGTGATGATAGTCCAATTAAGAAATTTCTGGAAAAAAAAGGCGAAGGCTTGCACCACATGGCACTTGCCACCGACGATATAGAATCAGAATATCAAAGAATGGAAGGATGTGGAATCCAGTTTTTGGGCAAGATTCGACCTGGCTCTGAAGGCACAAAAATCACATTTATTCACCCAAAATCATTAAGCGGTGTTTTAGCAGAGCTCTGCTCGCACCCAAAGCATTAGCTATCTTCGCGTAATCCAGAGCAATACTGCCAATCCGACTGACTGTGCCGTATTAATTACAAACAGGTATGGCGATGCCACATCAACAATATCTTTGATTGCAGGTCCTGCCAAATACAGGTTTGACCAAAATATCACAATCACAATATTTTGTACTATGAATAATGATGCTACTAGGACCAGACCTCCAGTAAAATATGACTTGATTATTCGCATGTTTTGAATATATGTGACCATAATTGCGGCAAGCAACCCAATGTTGGTTAGTGCAGCTACGGCTGCGGCAAGCATAAAATCCATTATTCTAAGACGCCTCCGAGTGCGTTCTCTAATTTACTTTTTCCCAATTTTGACCAATATCTCCTCAAATGATTCATAGTTTTTTTCCATTAGCGTGGTAAGAAAATAGGTTGCACCATACGATTCTTTGTTTTCAGTAATGATTAGGCCGTTATCTACTAGTGCCTTTAGGTGATGAATTACGGTTTTGTAGTCTAGTGTGAGCTCTGATGCAATCTGGTTTGCGTTTGCTGGATGAGTGTTTAACAAATCTATTATCTTTGCCCTGTTTGCGCCGCCTTTTGTGCTGCCTATCAAATACCACAAGACCCGCTTAAAGCGTGGATCTCGATAGGTAGAATCTCCTGTATTTCCAGACGATGAAAAGCTGAACCTCGGGAATAATCCTTGCAATGAGAATGAAAACGGAATTGCAAGAAACATGAAAAAATTTCTTCACTCCACGATAATAAAGTTGGCTCAATTTGGGAAAGATTTGGGTGTGAGTTGGGGAAAAATCCTTTATTCTTAGAGTAAAATCGCACCTAATGAATACCAAAAACATCCAAACAAAGACAAAAACGACTATCTTGGCAGGACTGGCAATTGCAGGTTTGATGGCAATTATTGCACCAATGCTAATTGACTATTCACCTGACGCAGAGGCAGCATCTGCTGAGAAATCCTATGTGCGAGTGAACTCAAAAAGCGCATTGTATGAGCCAGCAGCTGGCAAGACCAACGTGTTTGGTCCAGAAGGTGTCTTTCCATTCTTCAATGATGTCTTCAAGTGTGCAGACGATCTTAGTTGTGGCGTTGCCATAAAGGATGCAACATTTAGAGGAGTCTTCAAGGAAGGCGCTGGAAAAGACAACAAGTTCTGGGCAGAATACACAGCACCAATCACATATGGTGACCACCAAGTAAAGGGGCACAAGTACAGAGTAGTCCTACAGGACACAAACTGGAACAATGATTCCAAAGAACTAACCCCAATGCCAACTAGGATACCTGACTTTTTAGTACCGGGTAATGGCGTCGCATTTGATCAAATCCAGCACGGCCACTCCATGGTAGATAGAGCAGACGTTCCAATGTTTCTGAACAAGGTCTCATTGTACGGACACGTCAACGTGTATGATCTAACTGATGGAAACAAGCTTGTCACAGAAAAAGTGTTTGCACATCTCATGGTAGGTAAGGTAATTGACGAAAAGTCTTACTTTAATGACATGCAGATAAATCCTGCAACAGGGACAGTTGTCGCACTCTTTGTAGTCAATATTCCAAGCGGAGTCAAATTGCCTGGAGATATTGGACCATTAACATCAGAGCAAGCACAAAGCTTTACCCCCCTTGCAGACGATCCGTCACTTGCAAACAGTCCACCTGTTACATATGCAGAATTGGCAGCAATGGGAGTTGATGTTGCAAAACCAATGTCACAGTCTACAGTTTGGCCAGTCGACAATCCGACACAACCGCCAATGTTTACCTTCTTGCTGTTTCCAGATGCAAAAGCATTTGACTCATCAATAGGTACAATGGCAAAATAATCTCTTTTTTTCTTTTTTATTCTAGCATCTTTAGGGTATCTGATGCAGTTATGATGCCAATTATCTTTCCTGCCTTATCCACCAGTATACATTTTGAGTATCGAATCAGCGGAACTAGTGTTTTTGCAGGTGTTTGATGGTCTACTATTGGCGGCCTTGCCTCCATTACATCAGACAGCTGAATTCTTTTCCATGATGATTCATCGCTGTCTGCCAAGTGTTTTACTACGCCATCTTCAGTTATGATTCCTACTGGCTCGCTTCCATCAAAGATTGGAATCTGACTAATTGACATTTTTCTCATTTTGTGTATTGCATCATGTAAGGAATCCGTTGGCTTTAGCTTGACTATTTCCTTGCTGCAAATATCGCCCGCCTTGTTTGGATCTGATCGTCCTTCTAGTGTGGCCAGACTATCAAAGAGGCGTTTTGCTGTTTCATAGCTTGGCTGGCTTCGACCAGACTCTACCTGGTTTATCATAGATGTGCTAACTCCTGTCATCTTGGCAAGCTGTTTTTGTGTGATTCCAAGCTTGGTTCGCGCTTGCTTGATTCCGTCTAGTCGTGGAAGCATGATGATTCTATGTGATGTGTCGCTATGAATTTTACTAGAGACTATCCAAAAGTCGAGCGTCAGAGAAAGTTCACTTTTTATTCATTATCTATAAAATAACCTGCCGATGTTCTATGCGTAAAGTTTATTCTATCATGTAATACTCAAGATTCACGATTAATTAGTTCATAATGCGAAAAACCGCCACAAATTGAAGCTGTAATCCAACTCATTTTTTTAAAACTAGATTTAATTACTATAGTACTAAAGTATTAGTATTGAGCTATACTGTCAACTTACAAAATATTCTTAAACAAAAAAACTCAATATTATATAATAAACTTCAAGAAATTGAAAAACTAGCCGCACCTCTGCTAAATTATACTGCTGGAAGCTTTCCATATTTTACTCCCCATGGATTTAGTCACAGTAAGCAAGTTGAAGAAAATCTAAACTGGTTAATTCCCGACGAGATAAAACCATCTTTAAATGAATGGGAGATTTTCTTCATGATTGTTGCAGCTTGGATGCATGATTGGGGAATGGTTTGCAAACCGGGTGAATCACCAGAGCATGTTAGAAAAACACATCATGTTAGAACAGAACAAAACTTTGAAGAAATGTATGATAAACTAAAACTCGATAAGCATGAAGCCATCATAATAGGAAGAATAGCACGTGGACACCGAGTTGAAGATTTACGTGGGAGCTTATTCGATTCAGTAGTTTTTTCAAGCAATAACAAAATTGATGTTAGATTTTTGACAGCATTAGTAAGACTTGCCGATGAGTGTGATATGACCTATAACAGAGTACCTGAATTAGTTTATTACAGCTTAAATCCACAAGGCTCTTCTGATGAGCATTTTAAGAAACATCTTAGTATTGGTGGAGTAGGCAAAGTAAATCAGAAAATTGTATTCTACGGAGTGGCATATGATCCAAAAGGATCTAAAACATTGCGGTTATTACAAGAAAAAATCCAAAAAGAAATAGATCATGTAAAAACAATTCTTTCCGAAAAGAAGATCATAATTGAATTTGCTGAGGCCCATATCGATGCCCGTGGTTTCATTGATAAGCCAATTTCATTTAGATTGGATGAAAAAAAAATAACCGAACTGCTAATTGGTAAATCAATTTATTCCAGTCCAAATGTTGCCGTAAGAGAATTAATACAAAATTCACTTGATGCTTGTAGATATAGAAATAACTTACAAAAGAACAAAGATACTAGAATTAGAATTTACAAAGAAGACAATATTTTGACCATAGAAGATAATGGAATCGGGATGGATTTTGAAAAAGCCAAAAATTTCTTATCAACTAAAGGATTTAGCTATTACACCTCAGATGAATTTAACAAACAAAAAGATCAGCTGGATTTTGATCCTATAAGTAGATGGGGGTTGGGGATTCTATCCTGCTTCTTAATTGCAAAAAATATTGAAATTGAGACAAAGAGTGAAAGTACAGAACCCTGTAGATTCATCATAGATGAAGTTGGAGAGGGGTGGAGATTTGAAAAATGCAATATACAAAATCAGGGAACTAAAATTAAATTGACATTAAATGATGCTGCAAAAGACATAGATTTAGAAAAAATTATTCATCACTTTGTAAAATCCAGTACAATCCCAATATTTTTGGGAAAAGATACAACAGTACCAATACATTTTGATTGGAATGTTAAAGATCCGGATGTTCAAGATGTGCTTACCAGATATATTGGAATCGCTACTCCCACAGTTGCTGAAACTCCTTTTGAATTTGAAGATGATGAATTTCACGTAAAATCATACCTTTCATCACAACCTGTTTTTAGTGGCATGTTGATTTCCAATCAAGGAATATTTGTAAGCCAAAATCCGTTGATACCGTCTCCAAGTAGTCAGGTGATGTTAGTCAATGTGAAAAAAGATTTACTTGATCTTGATATCTCTAGAAACAACATACAATTCAACACTAAAAAATCCACAGAGTTTTTGCAAAAATGGCTACAAAGATTACAAAAATTTATGGAAGATGCCATCGAAAAAGACTTAAAAAAATATGATCCCAACATTATTACAAAATTTTTTGTGGTAAATCTTGAATTACAAAATTTTGGAATAATGTCACATATCCTCATCAGATTACGAAGTGATGTAGAAATGAACAAACTAGAGCCAGCATTAAATAAATTCCTATTTGAGTATAAATTTAATCTTGTATTAACTAATGATGGATTAGAATTATTATCTCTTAATGACATAATTGCAAGGAAGCCCACAAAAATCTATCAATATGCTATAGAACCATCATTTGATGAAGCAGATGAACTTAATGAGGATCATAAAATTGAAGTTGAGACAATTGTAACAAAAATGAATAATTTAAAATCTGACGAAATAGTTATTTTCAACACAATTGACGATATGGATGAGTGGGATCCAATCAATAAAACTCTGATAGAAAAATCTAACAATACTATAACAATAGAGCAACTGGAAATTATAGGTATTTTTAAAGATACCAAAATCATTTCGACAAAATTAGAGTCATTATTACCAAAAAATGCTCACTTTGGAGACATTCCAAATATCTTTGCAAGTTGTGTGTTATGTACAAAACCATACACGGTGGAAAGAGTAGAAAGGGGATTTGGATATCATGCCATATCGATACTTGAATTAGAAAACGATCCAGAGTTAAAAATAATTGAACAAGGTAAATTTCTTTTTGATAAAAATGATGAATTTATCAAACTACTCATGATGAAAGAACAAGATGTACTATCTTCGAACATAATTGCAGATGCTGTTAAATTCTATTTTAAAATTCTAGCACTAAAATTCTTAGCATATCCCAGATTTCCCTTTGATTTACTTCTTAATGATAAAGAACAATACATTCTGGATCAGTTAAAAATATTCAAAAAACCATTGTCCATTGAAAAAAGACTAGGCAAATGTTCAACATTATTGCAACTGCATAATCCATCATATTCGCCAATAATAGATCGAAGTACTAGAAATGTACGTAGACTAGCTAGATTCTTAATGAGATAGGACTGGTTAAATTCGAAATTTGTAGTTTTACTTATTATCATATCTACTATAGAAATTATTTTGAGTAAAAATTTCTGTGATTTATTATAAAAAATCCTCTATTAATATAATCAAAATCGCTAATGAATGCAAAATTGACGTCTTTCATTCATGTAAATTCGTGATTTTATGTCAATTTTACTAGAAAAAGTGAGGATATCAGGTAGAACACGGTCGACTGGGGATATCCTCACTCTGATTTGGTTGGTCTTGGCTGGTCCTAAACTCGGTATTCCCGAACGAACCTGGCATAACTATACCATTTAGTAAAAAAAGGCTTGCGTAGGATTCATTCGTGAACAATTCCAAAATGTTGTTCAAAAAATACACACTAGGTTTCAAACCACACTAAAAGCCATTTAAGATCCAATTGAACATACTGGTGGCTGAGGACAACAAGTTTGCCGCAAGGCAATACAAGGTACTCCTAGAAAAGATGGGACATCATGTTGTTACTACAGAGGACGGGAAAGAGTGCGTAAGGCAATACAAGGAACGCCTCAAAAGAACCGAATTTGATTCCTTGGATGACTCGCCATTTGATCTGGTATTACTTGATCACAACATGCCAAAAAAGACTGGTGCACAGGCAGCAAAGGAAATTCTGGCTAAAAACCCAAAACAAAAGATTCTCTTTGTTACTGGATATCAAAGATGGGCAGTAGAAGATGACACAGATGATCTATTTGAGAAGATTGTTCTATTGGAAAAACCATTCACACTATTACAACTGGAACGAAAGATTGACTCTTTGGTAAAATAACTACTTGCGCTTTTTTGTCTTTGTAGATACTTGTAGTAACTTTGATTGAGCAGCTGCTACTATTGCAATTGGAATTCTGTGCGGTGATGCACTAACATATGATACTCCTGCATTGTGGAAGAATTTAATGGAATTTGGATCTCCTCCATGTTCACCGCAAACTCCTACCTCGATGCTTGGTTTGACTGCCTTTCCGTTAGAGATTGCGATTTTGACTAGGCTGCCGACTCCGTTTGTATCTAGTGTCTGGAATGGGTTGCGCTCTAGAATCTCTTTTTCCATGTATTCTGGAAGGAATTTGCCTTCCGCATCCTCTCTTGAAAAGCTAAAGACTGCCTGGGTTAGGTCGTTTGTGCCAAAGCTGAAAAATTCTGCAGTGCTTGCAAGCTCATGCGATGTGAGACATCCTCGAACCACCTCTAACATGGTGCCAAAGTTGATTTTGAGCTTTATTCCATGTTTTGATTCTGCCTCTGATTTTACCTTGTCATAAATGGATTTGATGTGGTTTAGTTCCGCAATGCTGCCTACCTGTGGAATCATGATTTGTGGGAATGCGTTTACCTTTTGCTTTGCTAGTTCAGCTGCAGCCTCAAAGACTGCCCTGATTTGCATCTCATAGATTTCAGGATATGTTATGCCCACTCTAACACCGCGATGACCCATCATTGGGTTTATCTCGGCTAGCTCCTTTGCGCGTGCAAGAAATATTTTTGCCTCTTCTAGTTCTTGGCTGTTTCCCTGCTTTTCCAGCTTGTGAATTTTGTTGATTAGCTCTTCTGGATTTGGCAGGAACTCATGTAATGGTGGGTCTAAGAGTCGTATTGTTACCTTGTAGCCTTCCATTGCCTTTAGAATCTGGATAAAGTCACTTTTTTGCAATTCTTGGAGTTTTAGCAAGTGCTCTTTGCGCTCATCAACTGATTTTGCCATGATTAGATTCACAAACAGGCCTAGTCTATCAGACGCATTGAACATTCTCTCTGTTCTGCAAAGGCCTATTCCATGTGCGCCATACTTTCTTGCAAGTTGTGCGCCATCTGGAGTGTCAGCATTAGCTCTAATTCCAATTGTTTTTGTTTTTTGAGCCCAATCTAGAATGGTCTTAAAGTCATTGGTGATTTGCGGTTCTATGGTTGGTACTGCACCTAGATAGACATCACCCTGACTTCCATCAATTGTGATTGAATCACCTTCGTGAATTGTAATATTTCCAACACTGGCTTGTTTTGTTTCAGATAATATTTTCAGATCAGAGCATCCTACAATACATGGTTTGCCCATTCCCCTGGCAACTACTGCTGCATGTGATGTCTTTCCTCCGCGGCTTGTGAGAATTCCAACTGATGCAAAAAATGCCGGGACATCTTCTGGTTTTGTCTCCTCTCGAATCAGGA
>CAYOBG010000058.1:0-8542 GCA_964402265.1 uncultured Candidatus Nitrosotenuis sp.
GATGATGTTTGGTAAAAAGGGAAATCCCACCTCTTATTCGTACAAAGACGACGCAACCACGTTATTTCGTAGACATGATTAATTGGATAGAAGTTATCTATATGAAAAGAAAATTGTAACCATTGGAATCAAAACACATCGAAGAAGAATTCAATGCTGATGACAAGTATCCTTATCCAAATATTGGAAAATTCATTCTCAGAACTATAGAGATTTACAAAAAAGGATATCGGATAGAAGCATTTGTAGGTCTATTTGATGCGTTAGAAGAACAGCTTTTCACGCTGTGGACTATTTTTCTGATCAAATCATTAGACCAAGAATTCAAACCGGTACGTAAATTCTGGCCTTACCTTGATAGCATAGAGCTTTTACAAGAAGCAAAAATCATAGATCAGAGCATATTCAGCGAACTGAAATCTTTCAAACGCGGAAGAGATTTAGTAGCACACTATTATACAAATCAATTTTTGAAGAAGAAAATCGACAGTAAGAAGTTAGATGATCACTTTAACAAAGGAATAATTGCATATAAGCATCTTATTGAAGTTAGAAAGAATTTAGTAAAATTAATCAATACTGTACCGCATGCTAAGAAAATAAAATTACAAGTATCTCATAGTCCAGCTGGTTTTACTAATGTTAGAATTGTAACAGACAATAAAGAAAGCTCCACATTTACTACAACATCTACAAGTTTTGTTGATGTTGTTGTATTGGAGTTATTGGATGATAAAAAAAGAAAATATGTGAAGAATTTTTTTGCCCTTCAAAATAGCAAAAAAGAAAATATTGGAATGGAGTGATATAGAATGAGAAATAAAACACTATGAGGTTAAGAAAGACACTGTCGGGATGATTATTTTTCACAACCAATTCCATCGTTATCCTGATCAAATCCATGTCTGTCTGGTGATAAAACTCTGAAATTCTGGTATGGGACTTGTCCACAATCAAGGTCCGCTGAATAAACAGGAACGCAAAAGTCAGGATACGAAGGATCACATTGGTTTTGTGAACTCTGAGTGTGTGCTGGCATGGTGGCCTGATTACTCATTACAATTCCAATTAGAATTGCGACTCCAAGAATAGCAATTCCGATTCCTAGTTTTGATCTCAATTAATTTGGTATGAAATTCATAGATAATTAGGCAAATGTTGGATTTCTGAAAAGCATATTGTTTATCATTATTGTTCTCTCCTCACTAGACACAAAAACCTGACCCAACTACGAGCCGTATAATTTCTTAAACTCACATTTGGTGCAATACAGTTCCTTTCTTTCTAATCCCGTATTGTCTATGACATCTTGAATTTCCAGTTGTGCACCACACTTGGGACAGAAAATGTAAGGCATGATGCATGCAAACAAGATATGTTTAATTATTTTATCGACAATTTCCAATTTTTCAATTCACTATATTCTTGAGTCCGGTTTTTGTTCCTATGAGGAAAGAAAACTCTGATGATTTGATATCTTGGCTAAAGCCTAGTAATGCGTGTAATCCCCATGTAACTCGTTTTCAAGCTTTTCAACTACGTCCATCTGGCCGCCTTTGTTATCAAAGCTTACCAAAAGCAAATGAGTCTGCCCGAGCGGCATTGTAACCCTTCGAAGCTTCTCATATACTGCAAGCACGTATCTACCCCTACCTATTTTGTGTGACAGCTCACCCCTTACCTTCCATGATTTTACCGAATACTTGAGTGACTCGCGTGTCTCTTGCTCTGTTAGCAGATTTACCACACCCTTGCGCTGCCTTGAGCAAACCACATTCCCATCCATGTCACAAACCCTTGCATGCCTGATGTTGCCATCAAGATCCATTACTCTGTCCAAGAGATGCTCAAACTCCATGTGTTATAATAATACGTAGAATTTTGATAAAAGAATTTCGCTATTATGAATAGATCTCAAAAATAGTCTTTTGAATCACTAATTGTCAAAATTATCAAACCACTCCAAGATATTCTTGTTTAATAAGTGTCAAAAGATATCAAGCGATCAAAAATTATTTTTCACATCTGTTTCTAAATTGATTTTCTAAAAATCAACTCATGAACCAAGCAAGACTAAGTGACCGAATAAAAATGGCACATACAATAGAAATCCAAAGTGCAGTCAGAAGAAGGCTAGCAATTAGCGTGAGTTGGTATGACGTTCACGGCGAATCCCATACCCAGAAATACTCTTTAGATGAGGGCTCGATAATCGAGTTTTAATTCTATTTTTTTATTTTATTATTGTTTATCTCGATAGCGAGCTTTTACTTTTTGTTCCTGTTCTTCTCGTTCATGGTGTAATCTGTCTTTAGCATGAATGAACTCTTTTCCACAGTGAGAACATTTTGTTATTGTACGATGATGAGCGTGCCTTGCATGGCTAATCAGATCAGAGTAGCTGCCGAATTTCTCTTTGCAATCCTCACAAGTGTTATTGTTCCGATTGAAAAATTTCAACCTACTCTGATATGTCGACTGGATATAAAAAAAGTTCTAATGGCCTGATCGCTTATTTCTTGACAGTTTTTGGCTTTACCGTCTTTTTGCTCTTTTTGACTTCCTTTACAGTCTTTTTCTTTACCTCTTTTTTCTTGGTGTCCTTTTTCACATCAGTTTTTACGACTGCTTTTACAGGCTCTGCCTTGATTGTTGGATCAAATGAAAACGAAGCAGTTCCAATGTCAACGTCACTATACCCGTATTGTGCAGCAACCTTGTAGTTGCCTTTCTTCCATTGGGTGGTGTCTGTTATCTCATAAGTGAAGGTACCGTCTGAATTGACAGGTGCTGTTTTCAAGACAACAATATCACTTGCAGAATCTCTTACGATGATTTGCAGCTCTCGGCCTTCTTCATATGGGGTTACATGTCCTGATAACGTGATGGTCTCGCCTGCTCCAAAGCTTTTCTTGCTTGGGGTAATTGTTGTGGAATATTTGTTGGCAGTAGGAGCTGATGCATAATATGCAAAACTTGCATGAGGTGAGAACAATAATGCCAATCCTAGGACAAAAAAGAGCGCAAATTTTGCGGACTTATTCATATACAGAAACGTCGAGTTTTCGATAAAAACGTTTGTTGAAATCAGAGTATTGGTGTAATAATAGTGAATTGAGATCCTTGCAAGGTATGATCGAGGGTACAGTCATTGCCGATGATGAAATTCTGAATTTCTATTCCGTTGATTCAAGCTTTTACAAAATAAAGCCAGAGCTGGTAATAATTCCAAAAAACACATCAGATGTAATCAAATGTGTTCAATTTGCAAAAAAGCACAATCTGTCTGTGACTGCACGAGGTGGCGGGACAGGCCTAGTTGGAAGCGCACTAAACAGTGGAATGATTCTTGATATGAAAAATTTTGATAAAATCAAAGTTGGAAAAAATCATGTCTTAGTACAACCCGGCGTGCGAAAGGGCAAGCTGGACCAAATCTTATCAAAGCGCAAAAAATTTCTGGGCCCAAACCCATCTGTTGGGCCATACTGTACAATTGGAGGCATGATAGGCACAAACGCAAGCGGCGTTCACTCGATAAAATACGGAAGCACAATTGAGAATCTCTTGCAAGTTACAATAGTGACCGGTGATGGCAAAATGGTAAAGCTGCCATCAAAAACAAGGCTGGCTAATCATACTTTGAGACTGGCTAAATCCATTGGGAGATATCCTGACGTGTCAAAAAATTCATGCGGATACAGACTGGATATGGTAACTGATCCATCAAACATTCACAAAATCATTGCAGGATCTGAAGGAACACTTGGGATTATTGTCTCTGCAAAACTCAAAATCTATGATATTCCAAAAAGGAAAACACTCCTAATTGTAGGATATGATTCTGCCAAGACTGCCTTGCATGACTGTCAATATATCATACAGCTAAATCCGTCGGCAGTCGAGTTCATTGATCATTATACCATGAAGCATTTCAGAAAAAAATTCCCAAAAACCACATCATCTCTTTTGTTTGTGGAATTTGACTCTGACATAGCAAAATCCATCAAACAGCTAAAAAAGATCTCAAATGGAAAAATCCTATACCATACTCAAAAGGAATCCCGCATTTTGCAGTGGTGGGCATATCGAAACTCTGCCCTACACTATAGTCTCAAAAATTTGCTTGCAGGCCAAACTACCCCTCACATAATAGAGGATGCTGCCATACCAGTTGAGAAGCTAGAGCAGCTAATCCCGATCACGCAAATTTTGCGAAAAAAATTTCATGCAAGGCTTGTCATGTATGGCCATGCAGGAAACGGAAATCTGCACATTCGAGTAGCCATACCAAAAAGCAGCAAAAATATAGTTGACAAATTAGCAAGAGAGTTCTTCCATAAAATAATTCAGCTTGGAGGAACAATTACTGGCGAGCATGGAGACGGCATTGCAAGAACAAAATTTGTCAAAATGCAATATGATACAAAGACATATTCTATTTTTTCCAAGCTAAAGGAAAAATTCGATCCATATCATATCCTAAACCCGAACAAAATTGTGACAGGCTAGGCTCAAAACCTAGGGGAAAACACTTGGCTCTCGTTTAAAGCTTGGAAGGCCATACGTGCACTCTATTGAGCAATACTTTGAGTCTGGTGGCAGACCTTCAAGTGATCCTCCACATGTCTTACACGTTTGTTCCATGTATGAATTTCACACTTTGAGTCTATAATCTATTATGATTTTGAAACGAACACACAACTATACTGGTTTATTATTTTAAGAATCCGAAGACGCCTGCAAAAAAGTTGCCGATCTGCTCAATTACGTTCTTGGGTTTCTGCTCTTCATCGCTTTTTGGCGGTTCCATTTTTGGAATTGAATCATCCAGATTAATCGAAACTGATTGTGTCTCCTGTTTTTGCTGCTTTTTTGCGATCTTGATCGTTTCCTCTCTTGCCTCTTGCAAGTTTTTCTGAACTAGTGTATGTGATGGATCGTCATCTAGTATGTGGTTGTAGATTGTGATCGCATCTTCGAGCTTGCCAGTTTCTGCCAGTGCATTTGCCTTGTTGATTAGTGCTGGGGTGTAGTCTGGTTGTATGCCAAGTGCTGTGTTGTAATGTTCAATTGATTTTCTGAACTGTCCAAGCTTTGCAAGTGCAATTCCCTTGTCAGTTAGAAATTCAACATTGTTTGGGTCCTTGACTAGTGCATCATCAAAATATGAAATTGCCTGATCATAATTACACAATCTCATTAGTGCAGGACCCATTCCAGCCCCATACACAATGGAATCGCTGTAACGACTGTTATCACAGCTCAGTGTTATCTCATTCAGGATTTCCCCAATTTCCACATCTTGAACTGAAAGGTTGTTTTCTGGTTCTTGTGGTGTTTCTTGTTTTATGGATGGAGAAATATTTGCAATGACTGGCTGTGGTTTTGGTTCAGGTTTTGGAGTTTTTTGTATTGTGGGGGGATTTTCTGGTTTTGGTGCTGGATTTACGATTATTTGCGGCTGCGGCGGGGGTAAATCATTCTCGGAATCATTACTGGAATCATCGTTTTGGCTTGGTGCTTGCGGAGGTGGGCTGTTTACAAAGCTAAACATGGTTACCTGCTTTGATTGGCCATAATGGGCCTTGACAGAATATGTGCCTGGCTTTTTGAAATTAATTCCATTCTTTGCAAGAAATGAGACTGAAAATTCTAAATCAGAGTTGACCTGTGGTGTGTAAAATCCTGCAGGAAAATCATTTGGATCAAAAATTCCAATCAGTATTGTGGGATCTCCGATATCAGAGACTAGGCCTGAAATTGTTATGAATTCATTATCGGAATAAGTGTCCTTGTCAGTAATTACCATCAAGACTTCTGGTGCTAGCTGCGCTATTGGTTGTGGTTCTGACTCTTCTGGTGCATTACCGATTACCTCAAAGAAGAGATCATCTGCTTCCTGGCCATATTCGAATTCTATGGTATACAGGCCTGACTTGTCATAAAATGGTGAATCAAGTGATACTGTTTTTGTAAAGCTGTCATCAAACTCTAGCTCTACACTGTATGCTCCAAGAATTTCTCCGTCTGGATCATAGATCTTGATTGCAATTTGCGGCATTTGAGCATCCAAAATTAATCCAGAGATCTCCATGGTATCACCGGTATGGTATTGTTCCATGTCTGTCTGTACTATGAGCCAGTCTGATTCCGCAAAGGCAGGAATAGTTGTAAATAGGCACAAAATTCCAAAGAGCAGTGTCTCCCTCTTGATGCTCAATTCGCATCAGCGATACGTAGTTTTCTATTTAATTAACTCGTAGAAATTATACTTGTAGCTTTTATGCAACCAATCCATGATATGATCAAAACAGGTGAATGGATCATATCTTTAGATAGCTCTGTAGCTTGTGATTTGAGGATCTAGCTTGAATGCAATAATTTTTGCAAGCGTTTTCGGATTGGTGATGGTGTTTTTATCAAGTCAGCCAGCATTTGCAGAATCAATTATTCAATTTGTGCCGTTTGTAACCTTGGCAGACAACAATGCCGGATATCTGATAAAAAATGATCAAGCGCCAATCACAAAGGTCAAAAGTATCACGATTAAGCTGTTTGAATCCATGACACTTGACTCTGGTGACAAGAAATCAGACAAGAACACAATCAAAAAAGACGTAAAGAAAGACGCCAAAAAGGACACTAAAAAAGACATCAAGAAAAAAGTCACAAAGAAGGTAGAGCCAAAAAAGAAAACCCTCAAGGAAGTAAAAAAATCAAAAATTCCAAAACCAACACAAAAAACAAAACATGACACTGTAAAAAACAGCATTGGAAATATCAGATAAGAAAATTAATCGAAGCATTTCACAATAAAACACATTGAAGATTAGGCGAGCTAAAAAGGAAGACAAGGAACAGATCTTGTCATTTTGTCATCATACGTTTCGGTGGGGTGACTATATTGATAGGGTCTGGGACAAGTGGCTTGCAGAAAAAAATCTGTTTACCATAGAGGAAAAGGGACGAGCAGTCGGAATCTGCAATGCGGCCATATCGCCAAATCAAGTGTGGATTGAAGGAATTCGAATAAACCCGAATTTTAGAAGAAACGGTTACGCAAGCAAGCTAGTCCTCAAAACAGAAGATATTGCGAAAAAAAGAAAGCTCCAGTTTTCTCGCATGATAATAGCTGATAACAACAAGAGATCACTAAAAATGGCAAAATCACTTGGGTATCATATTGAAGACAAGTGGTGGTTGTATAATTTGAATCCAAAAAAGCAAAACATCACTGCAGAAATTGCAACTAGCACAAAAAATCTCAAACCATTGATTCAATCCGATACTTATTCGGAATCATGGAACTGGCTACAATTAGACACAAAAACACTAGCTAAACTCGTAAAGGCCGGCAGAGTAATCGTACATTCAAAAAACAACAAGCCGCAGGCAATTGGAATCTGGAACAAGAGCTCCAGATTAGACAATGATGTGATGCAGCTGGGCTATCTTGATGGAACAAAACAAGGAATCAAGGCAATCTTAGAATTCATGCAAAACAAGGGATACGAAGAAAAATCAGACAGAATTCAGCTTTTGGTGCAGCAAAAGATCCACTTGAACATGAAAGGCCTAGACAAAAGGATGCTTTTCTGTTTGGTAAAAAAAGAACTGTAAACTATTTTGCGAGTCCTTCACATGCTTCGATAAACCATTTTGGAAGATCATTTCTCTGATGATATATCATGCGCTCTGCCTTTGCATCTAAGACATATGTCATCGCACTGTCTTTTACATGCCTGATGCTTCGCCCTGCCATCTGCAGTAATCGAAATGCGGATTTTAGATAGTACCTTCGATGGTCAGGCTCTGAATCATAGATTTTTTTCATTCGAAGATCATCCATTGTAGGATAGTATGGGGCCTTTACAATAATCTGGAATCTACTGTCATCGTCTGGCAGATTGACTCCTGATTCAAGTCCTGGTGAGATCAAAACCGAATTTGGAACATTTTTGTGTATTTCTATTGCTTCTGACTTGTTCTGGCCACGTTCCAGCGCCAATAATCTTGGTCTGAGCTCAGGCGAAATCTTTTCCAGGATATAGTCCAATTGTGAATAGCTAGTCAGCAATATGATGCCGCGCTGGTTTGCACGAATCTTCAAAATAGCCTCGATTTGTGATATTATTTTATCAGGCAATACATTTTCAGAGTTAGATTCCACATACTCTGTTTTCAAAAACACTACCTTGCGGTTCTCAGCCGGAATGTTAGAGTCTTCATTTATGAAATAGACCTCATCCTTGTTGAATCCAGTTTCCTTGCAGAACAATTCCAAATTGATAGTAGCTGACATGTACAGTGACAGATCAAAGCCTGTGCTCATCTCATCCATAAACCAGTGGATGTGCCATGGCTTGATTGTTACCTCATCAAAGTTGTGATTTCGTCTGTCATCTTGTGATTTGGACTGGATGTCAGTTATGATATAGTTCTGATCAGCTGATTCAAGTCCTTTTTGCAATATCTTCATTTTTGTAGTATAGTTTTTGAGATCATTTAGGACAAAATGGTTGATGAACTTGTGATCAAA
>CAYOBG010000059.1:0-8500 GCA_964402265.1 uncultured Candidatus Nitrosotenuis sp.
TCAAAAAGCGAATTTGCCTCGGAATCTTGGGCAAAGAAATTTGGATGCTAGTTCTATACATGATTTTTTATCGAGTCAAAAACCCAATAAGGCGCAGTTCTATCATACAATCATTGGATGCACATTACACCAAGATAACACGACCTGATCCCAGCTTGGAAGGAAAGACATACTCTGATCACACCCTGCTCAAAGACACGACATACTGTTGTGAATCATTCAAGGAATTTTGCAAAAAATTCCCAAGCTGGAGCTACGAGTCAGGCAGATTCACCGTTATAGATTCCATAACGTATGATTCCAACACACAAACTCAAATCAATTACTGCCCATTTTGCGGTGAGAAAATCAAATACAAGGAAATCAAACCCAAAAAGGCCTAGTCAGAGATTTCATTTTCGCATTGTATGGAACATACGTGCTTGTTCATATAGTCCTCAAATTCCCTGCCACAATGAACGCACCTTCGAAAACTCATAGTGCTATAATACATTCATTGCTTATAACATTAGGTTAACGTTGTTAATTCAAATTCTAGGAATGTGGAAAAAACCATGCCTTGGATGGATTTTTGGTAAAATGTCGTATGTGTAAAACAGAGTTTGCCATACCTGACATGGGACCATGCACTGATTTAGAATACAAAGACTACATTCAAGATTCCGGGTTTGTGTGCAAGTGCGGCAAAAATGACTGGCAGCTAGTCCAGTGATTTTTCCAGCAAATCACTAATAACACTAGAAAAGCTAACCGACCTTCCAGTCTTTTTAATCCGGTCTACCTGGACTTTTCGTATCTTTTTTTCCAGTTCCGAGTCCATTACTATTGTATGTCTTTTTTTCATTATATCTCAATAAAAAATTGGGAGCTCAAGGTTGAACAAATGATGCTCTCGCTTGAACTCTTTTGATGTGTTCACTTTGCATCACACCCGGTACGTTGTATGTAACTTGTATGACATCCCCTGGTATTGCGTCACATTTTGTCGTAATTGGATATCCATAGCTTCCCTCAACTACACAGCCGTCTTTTGTTACGCCAATTACTTTGGCAGACTCTGTGACTGAGATTGGCATCCAGTATGATACCGGCGCTATCGTAGTCAGTGCTAATACCGAGAATGCCGCAACGCCGAGTGCAACAAACAATACCCATGGTGATATTTTGGTTTGAACTTGTGTTTGCATTTTAGTTCTCGGGTAATATAGCGTGTTTCCAACTAAAAAACGCATGCATTGCAAATTAGCTAGTGCTAATTGCCATACTGTGATACCATCACACAGAATCCATTAAATATGGAAGACGACCTATAGTACCCCGTGATCATACACTGCGAATGTGGCCTATGCAACCACACAATGGAAAAAGAATGCATCAAACTAGAGTGCACGTGTTGCACTAACTTTCATCTCCGTTCAGGAAGCAACTAGATTTTACAGTAAACTGCACTGATAAAGGACATGCTATTTTGTGGCGGGTATCTTGTGCTCTCTCTTTGTCATCCAGATTATGCCCACAATCAGTATGTCAGAGCTGCAACCAGAAAAAATACCAGCATCAGACTAATCATAATTTATCTGGGTCATAGTCTCTTTTGCTTATTGCATATGATACAGTATTGTTTGTGATATTGCATTCCACATTACATCCAAGCGCCTTAAACGACGCATCATAGTATGTCAGAAAATATGTGGACCACTTTAACCCCATGTCGTGCTTCATGACAAATTTTACGTGGTCGTCTTCAACAATCTCACTAAAATGAAATCCAGCCGCCTTTGCCCTGCTTCTGAGAACTGAAATCCATCCGGAAACATCGAATTTTCCTCGCATTGCCAAAAGCAAATCCTTTGGCACATGTTCTCCACTAATTTCTGCCACTTCCATTATGGTCTTATCATCAAGTTTTTCAAAATATGCTACTAACACGTCCTTTGGAATTGGTATCCAGCCTGTCTTTGCAGCCACAATATCCCAATCTGCGGCGTGTGATAGAAGCTGGTTTATTGCAGAGTTTATTGTTGTGCTCTCTGTTTTTGCATATGATCTTATCTTGTTTAGTGTTTCCTTGTTGATTCTAGCAGTAATTGTTTCAGTTTTTTCATTTTTGTAATTATCCGTCAAATTTCACATAATGTAAGATTCCGCAATTAAAGTATCTTTTCAAAATTTTTCAAAATCACATGATATGCTTGCAATTGATTACAAATGAATACAATTGGTCAGAAATCAATTACAAATTTCGGCACACTTAACAACTATGAGGGAGCTTAGTTTCCCAATGTCGGCAAGGTTGCAGGAAACAGCATGGTCAGAATACGAAGCCCCAAGATACGTATCATACACGCTCAGCAACTTTAGGGAGATATCCCAGATTCACAATCTCTCAAAAGAAAAGCAATTTGAAATTGAGGTAGTCGGAAACGTCTTGCCCTTTAAGACCAACAACTATGTGGTAGACAATCTCATAGATTGGAATCATCCCGTAGCAGATCCAATCTTCATCTTGACATTCCCTCAAAAAGAAATGCTCAAGTCGAGTCATTATTCCGAGATGTCTGCTGCATTAAAGCAAGGACGAGACCGAAAGACCATCCAGTCAATTGCAAACAAGATACGACTGCAGCTGAATCCGCACCCTGCCGGACAACTTGAACACAACATCCCAACCTTACGGGACGGCACAAAATTGTATGGAATGCAGCACAAGTATAAGGAAACGGTGCTGTTTTTCCCAAGCCAGGGACAGACATGTCATGCATACTGTACGTTTTGCTTTAGGTGGCCACAGTTTGTCGGAATTGAAGAATTAAAATTTGCAAGCCAAGAGGTAAGCTCCCTTGTACAATATCTGAGGGAGCATCCTGAGGTCTCTGACGTTCTTTTTACCGGAGGGGATCCTCTCATAATGAAAACAAAAATTCTATCTCAATACATTCAATCATTGCTTGATGCCAATCTTCCAAATCTGAAAACCATTCGAATCGGCACAAAATCACTATCATACTGGCCGTACCGATTCATCACTGACGATGATTCCGATGATGTCTTGAAGCTATTTGAAAATGTAACCAAAAAAGGAATTCATCTTGCATTCATGGCTCACTTTAATCATCCAGTTGAGCTCTCGACTCAGGCAGTTAGAGCGGCCATACACAGAGTACGAAAAACTGGAGCACAAATTAGGACACAATCTCCCGTCCTTGCCCACATAAATGATGACCCAAGATCTTGGGCTGATATGTGGCAAAAACAAGTCCATCTTGGATGCATTCCGTATTACATGTTTGTGACACGTGACACCGGGGCGCAAGAATTCTTTGGAGTACCGCTGATTAGGGCGCAAGAGATATTCCGAGATGCATACCAAAAGGTGAGCGGTCTTGCAAGAACCGTTCGGGGTCCAAGCATGTCTGCAAATCCTGGAAAGGTCCAGGTGCTCGGTGTTACTGATGTTGGCAAGAAAAAGGCAATAGTTCTTAGGTTTCTCCAGGGGAGAAACCCAGAATGGGTTCAAAGACCATTCCTGGCAAAATACGATGAAAGCGCAATCTGGCTTGACGATCTAAGGCCTTTTTCCGGCAAGAAATTCTTCTATGAGGACAATCTGGCAGAAATTCTTCACAAAACACCAGCAAAAGACCATCTGGAGGAAAAGTCCCTGGTATCACTAAAATTAAAAATAATCCAGAAACGAAAACGTCTAAAAAAATGGAACATTACAGAAAAAATCCATCATAAAAATACATAAAATGTCAAAGGCATCTCAAGCAAACGGAATATCTTGTGCCCAGAGCGCGCATTCTGAGTTTGGAAAATATGACGTAAATGGAATTCTGGTACTAAATGTGCCAAACAACATAATGACAATATCTGCAATCGGGGATGGCAAGTTTTCTTACGTTCGACAAAACTTGCAAAATGAAACAATAAAAAAAATAATCAATACTGGCTCTGACTCTTTTCAAATTGAACTGGCACCACTCTTACCAATACATTCCCCTTCATACAAGACGGATTTTTTCTTTTTGAGGCTCATGGAACCGCTGTTTATAGCAGAAGGCTCGGAGGCAGTACTATCCATTCCATTTCCAATTGAGATGGGGGTTTACCTTGTAGGCAAAACCCGAAACGGACTGATTGATTCGTTTAGCTGTGATCCTACAAATTCACGCTTTGCACTATATGGTACGCCCGAAGATGGACGACTGTGCAAGTATGCACAGGTTTCGTACGAGGGCAAACATGACTCTCAACCATACATTCACGCGGAGTTTGAAATCAAAATTGTAAATGAGCTGGAAGAGACTGCATCTGTGGGAAAGATGGTATTTCCAGTCTCTGATCATGATTTGTATTTTGATGGCAACAAGACCGTAATGGATGGCCTTGTTGCAAAAATAAAAAATAGGATGGGCCTACACATAATCGAAACAATACAGCATCCAATACGAAAGCCTGATGGATGGACTCTTGCCTCAAGATACAAGGAAAAGACTGACTACAAGTATTCGATGGAACGAGGGTTTGACTAGTGCTGGAAATATTCTCAGAATTTTCAACAGTTAACATACTTGGAAACCAAATCTCTGTGACCTCACTAATCATCGGTGCCATTGTAATGGCAGTAGGTGTGATTTTTGCCAAGACACTTAGCATTCTCTTTAAGCGGTATATTGCAGCAAATCTGCCGGATAACACCGCATCAAACCTCCACAAACTCATCTATTATGGAATAATTGTAGTGACACTTCTTGCAGTCGTGACAAGCCAGGGAATAGACCTTAGCGGCTTGATGGTAGCGGGAGGAATATTTGGAATAGTAATTGGCTTTGCAGTCCAGTCTGTGGTATCAAACCTGTTTTCGGGAGTATTTTTGATGTTTGATAGGCCAGCAAAAACCGGAGATCTAATCGAGCTACCACAAAGCAACATCTATGGGAGGCTGATGGATGTTACAATATTTTCAACCCGCATCAAGTTATTTGATGGCTCTATAGCACGTGTCCCAAACGAGAAGATCTTCACATCTGAGATGCGAAATGTTTCGGGAAGCGAGGTCAGAAGAATTGATGTCACACTTGGCATTGCATACAAGGAAGACCTCGATCATGCTATCGAGGTAATAAAAAAGGCTGCAACAAAACTCCCCTATGTCCTGAGGGAACCAAAGCCGGAAGTATGGACAGAGCAGCTTGCGGATTCCAGCGTACAACTAAAGGTGCTGACCTGGATTCCAAGAGATGAATGGGATCATGTCGGACCAATTCTACTAAAGGAATTAAAAAAAGAAATCGATGATGCTGGAATAGAGATACCATTCCCACAGCGCGTCATTCACTATTCTGACAAGTCCGACTCTAGGGGGACAAGATGACTCTGAACAAAAATTCCGAGACCTCAAAACTCTTCATTCTTATAACCTGCATTGACGGGCAAGTAAAATCTACCATAGACAAAATAAAGAAAATAGGCGACGTAACCCAAATACTGCAAACAGAAGGACCGTACGATATCATTGTGACTCTGGAATCAAACTCAAATGATGATATGAAAAAAACATTGATGCATAAAATCAGGTCAATCGATACTGTAGCCCACACATTGACACTCCGCGCAAGCCCTGATGACTGGGTTCTTGGCTAAACAAGACCCTCATTGACTGACATGCACGATGTAATATCGAAAATAAAGGAAGAAAAATTCGAATTTGTCGAATTATGGTTCGTAGATATTTTTGGGGACCTTCACTCACTTAGTATTCCGTCATATTCATTGGCAGAAGAGCATTTCAAAAAGGGACTCCAAAAGCTAGATGCAAGTTCCATTAGGGGTTTTAGGTCGCCAGACGACTCTGACTTGCTGTTGCTGCCGGATGTCACAACGTTCAGGGAGCTACCACAGTACTATGATGAGAACAGAAAATCTGCACGTATATTTGTCGACATTTATGATGAAAAAGAGAACTTTACCTGTAGGTTCAACAAGGACTCTAGGGGAATTACGGCAAAGGCAAAAAACGAGCTGGCAAAATTTGGCATGACTGAAGCCAGATTTGGTCCGGAGATAGAGTTTTTCGTATTTGATTCGATGCGATTATTCCCTGCAGCAAACTCAGTATCATCATCTGGGACAGTAGGATATTCGATAAAATCAGTTGAAGCCCCGTGGTCTCAGGAAAACACATCCGTCAATCTAAAGGGCGGATACTATATGGCAAAACCCAGGGATACTCTTGATATTTTACGCAAGGATATCTGTGATGACATACACCGCTACTTTGGAGTGCAGGTAGAGGCCCACCACCATGAGGTGGCAACATCTGGGCAGTGTGAAATCAACATACATCACGACGAAATGTCGTCCATGGCAGACACCATTATCACAATAAAGAATCTGATCAAGGTAAAATCAAAGCACGTCGGCAAGGTCGCAACATTTATGCCAAAACCGATCTATGGCGATAACGCATCTGCAATGCACATACACCACAGCATACTCTCTAAATCGCAAAATGTCTTTTATGATCAAAATGATACTATTGCTGGGCTGAGTCAGACTGGCAGGTACTATATTGGCGGAATATTGTCCCATGCAGAAGCCCTGTGTGCAATATCGAACCCAACTACGAACTCTTACAAGAGATTGGTTCCGGGCTATGAGGCACCAACTGGAATATGTTGGGGTCTGAGTAATAGAACCGCGGCAATACGAATTCCAAAGACCTTTGGTGGAGATCATACAAAAAAGAGACTCGAGTACAGGGTGCCTGATCCTACTGCCAACATCTATCTTCTAGAGGCCGCAATTCTGCTTGCAGGCCTTGACGGGATAAAAAGAAAACTGGATCCTGGAAGCCCGGTTGAGGAAAATGTGTATTCAATGACTCCCGAACAACAGAAAAACCATGGCATTCGATTCCTGCCGTCTACTCTGAAAGAGGCACTGGATGCATTACAGTCCGACCGTGAATTCTTGGAAGGCGTCTTTACATGTGAATTCCTTGATACTTACTCCTCGCTAAAATACAAAGAATACTCGTCATTTGCACAAACCCCTACTGTCTGGGAGATTGCTCGATACTCTGATGTCTAGGGTGTAATTATGGCAAAGTTAGAATTTTCAACTGAATCATTTTTTGTAAACTAAGCATGTGCTTATTTTTGTGGCTCTGAAACATTAGAATCACTTAACATATGAGATTTTGCTCTAGCGAGTGCAATCGTGGTGATTATCACAGACGTCAATATGATGACAAAGACAATTTGAGGATAATCCGATGCATTTGGCAGCCCCATCGTAAGCGGAATTGTGGCAACAACTGCAGCTGCCAGTCCACGAGGTATCATGGCAGCAGTTACCTTGTTATCAAACCTGTCAAATCTTTTTCTGAGGGATACTTTGACTATCCCCACACGTGTTACATAGATGAGAATTGCACCTATTACGCCAAAGAAAATGAACTCTATTCTGCCAAGTGTGGCAAGCAGTCCGACGAAGACGAAAAAGAACGACCTTACCAAAAAGGTGAGCTGATTATGTGTAGGATCATCTGTACTGATCTCTGGCACCTTGAACTTCAAATAATGTGACAGGAGCTTCTTGTTCCCAAGCATTAGTCCAAAAATTAGCGGTGCGAGTGCGCCTGTACCGCCAAGTGACTTTTCTGCAAAAAATATCACAAATAAAATTCCAATTGTTAGCATGTAGGAGTGTTGTGCATTTTGCATCTTAGTAGTGATGTATGACCAAGGAATGCCTATTCCGAATCCCAATGCCAGTCCTACTGCTATTGACTTTGCAAAGGATATTGCAACCTGTCCTGGCTCTATGTAGCCGGAAATCAGTATTTCAATTAGGATGAATGCAATTATTGTTACAAGAATGTCCGTTATTGCCGATTCCAAAGACAGCATTGATTTTGTCTGGTCTGAAATTGGGAATCTTCTTACTAGACCAAACACGATTATGGAGCTACTCCCACCAACAATCGTCCCAAGCAGAATGCTTTCAACTAGTCCCCAACCCAAGCCGTAAAATGCAACTAGTGCAACACAGATTACGGACGCTGCAAAGCCGAGTATTGAGAGAAGTACTGCGTAATGTGCAGTACTAATGACTGTTCTAATGTCCAAATTGAGGCCACCATCAAACATGATGAGTATCAAGGCTACTGCTGCAAAATATGGGACAATTTCAATTATGACATTAACTGGAATCACGCCAAGAACTGGACCAATAATTACGCCTAGGATCATCAAAAAGGCAATGTCTGGAATTCCAGTTTTTCTGAAAAAAGACTCGCCTGCCACGCCTAAGAAGATTATCACTGCGCCAGCTAGTAGCAATACGGGTGCTGAAATGATCTGTTCTTGTGGTGGACTGAATTGAGCGATGCTTTCCTGAACTTTTGCAAGCCCTTCCTTTATGATCTCAAGACTGTCTGCCATGTCAATGGCCATGAAATTTGATTTTTGTCATTGTTTAAAAATTTAATAAA
>CAYOBG010000060.1:0-8450 GCA_964402265.1 uncultured Candidatus Nitrosotenuis sp.
AATTCATGGGAATATCTGTAGGTGTGGGGGCTCTTTTGATATTCATTGGAATGTCGATTGGTCCTGCACTTGCAGGAGTATATCTGGAAAACCATGAAACAGTTAAAGGAGTTGAGGGGTCGTACCCATCTCCAGGATCGTATGATTTGGTGTTCATTACATCCGGAGTGTTATCGGCAGTCTGCCTTGCATTCTCACTTGCGATTAAGAAAAAGCTAGTGCGTAATAGTATTGACTGATTGAGAATATTGTATGTTCAAAATCACACCATAACAGAATGTACTATGATACACTGCAATCTTTATTACAACTATACAATGGAGCTTTGATCATTGGAAGCTAAAATCAGAGAAACCATATTTCACGACATAGCACACTTCGGTTTGAGATTGGTGCTCGGTGTTGCGTTTGTAGTGCATGGCACTGAGAAATTCGCTCCAATGTTTGCAGAATACATGCCATCATTTGGAATTCCGCTGGAATTGCAAGTGCCAATTGCACTGGCAGAACTAGTGCCTGGAGTCCTGTTGATATTGGGAGTCTTGACTAGGATCTCATCATCATTGCTCTCTGTAGTAATGCTTGGCGCAATATTTCTGGTTCTAAAAGCAGCAAGCTTTTCAGGTCAATATGGGTACGAGTACCCGTTGTTGTTGCTTGCGGCAAACTTGGTGGTAATTGCGATTGGGCCTGGAAGAATTTCCTTGTCTTATGTGATAAAGAAGGTTCCAAGATTTCTGCAATGATCTAATCTGTTACTGAATCCAATTTTTCCGCATCGAAAATTTCGTCTGGCATCGGCAATCGAATTATTTCACCTGTTATAGCATCTATTCGAAACTCCGGATAATCAGCAATGCAAAGTCCACACGTCCTATATCCTACGCTCCAGATGATATGTCCCTGTTCCACTCTGTCGTTTTTCATTCCTAGGTAGTCTTTTTGAATCTCAGTCCACCACTGAGGATTTCTGTAGAATTTTTCCAGCCATGGTGGCATCGGTTCATATGGAAAGCCAGTATCTGGATTCACGTCTGCTGTTATTAGAGACTCATCAAGCTGCTGATAGAAGAGGTTTGTCGAAATTGTGGATTCTGGGTCACTCATATTTACATTAAGACTGAGATTGTTGTCTACAAGATACTTTTGAGATATTTCTATTGCGTCTTCTTTGCTGATTATCTTTGATTGAAATTTATCACGGAGTTCTTTTGAAGAGAATTTCGTGTAATCATCAGCATGTCTTATCCATCCTTGATTCCATAGTCGAACCATTGTTGGCTGTGTTGTGCATGCAGGAGTTCCATCTAGGCGGAGGACTAACTGTAGTGGAACCTGACAAACGATATCCTTTGGCTTAATTCCCACCTCAAATTGTTTCAGTGGAAGTGGGATGTAATCTCTAAGAGTTTTGCCGTTCTCATCATTGACAGTGAACCTTGAGGAATAACCGCTTCCGCTTTCTTGTATTCTGAGCTCGATTTTGTGCTTGCCTGGAACTTTTGGAGCATATGTCCATTCTATTATTGCAACACTCTCACAATTATCGAATGTTATCTGCTTTGTCTGGTCCATCTTTGCATCAGGATGGGGACTGGTTATATGGATCTGTAGATGAATGGTTTCTGATTGATTGGTTCTATGTAGTATTGAAGAAATTATGTGTGTCTTTTGATTCACAAAAACATTCCCATCATTTCCAATTTGCAATACGCTCACGATTCCTTGTCGCCAAAATTCGCTTCCATCTAGGCAATGCACTTTTACGGTATTTTCATCAGCTGAATTTTGGCCAAATACAGAGTTTATTGAGAATGAAAATAGTACAAAAACACTTACCAAAAACAAAATCCTAGCCATAAATCAATCCGATTTTGCATTTTCCTTAAAGATTACTCATCATTTCTTTATCTTGGAAAATCTCAACTGTCAATTTCTGGCTGTTTTCAACCTTGGGTTTAGTGCTGACTCCTTATTAGCAAAATCATCCATAATTATGCCGACCTCAAATGTCTGAATCAAAATGTCAATGCAAAATCTGCAAGACCTGCTTTTTCAAGGCAGAACACGAAAGTGTTTTGTGTCTTGCGTGCAAGTCCAAGCTTTGTTTGCCGCTTTTAGCCTAGTGCAGTGCCTTGCAATGCCTCTCACTGAGATGTAGTGCAGTCCTACTTGTTATATCAAATTTTGATACCAATGATATCATGCAAATAACCATACAAGAAGAAGAAAAAAAGGATACAATCCTTGAGGCCGTATCTGATAGATACTCTAGAATCATTCTAGAGGCAACACTTGACAAGCCAAAGACTGCGCTTGAAATCAGCACAGAATACAAGATCCCAATTTCTACTGCATATAGGAGATTGCAGGACTTGCACGACGCAAAACTACTTCGAATATCAGGCTCCATATCGGATGATGGCAAGAAATTCTTCATGTACCAAAGCAAAATCCGGGGAATTTTCACCGTGTTTGATGGTACCAAAATAGATGTTGTAATCACACCAAACTAGGATTTTTTTTGTAAAAAACCTAGTTTTGGATTGTTTTGACAGCTGTTGAGATCCTGATTTTGAGCCTATTTCCAGCTTTTCTGGTTGGACGTATTTTCACATCTTGAACATTTTAGGCCGTTTGTCCTGTAGCCGCATTTTTTGCAGTAGGGGCTGAACTTGAAGGTGTCTTTTGGTGATGTCTTGATTATCTTTTTGATTAGGATGGCTGCGACTAGTACGCCTACGCCGATTCCAATCCAGACAAAAACCATGATTATACTATAACATCATTGCATAAAACGATTCGTAGTTTACATTGGATTCTAGGATTGATCAAAAAAGCGTTTGGTTAGTTCATAGTGTTCTTAGCAATCTAATTTATTACTTTAAAGTAATAGCGAAACACTATGGCATCTGGAGAAACCCTCCTGAAAGTTGCAGATTTCCCATTTTCATATTCTCTAATGGCAATTATCCTTAGTGCAATAGGGAGTGATTTTCAAGGAGCAAATCTGTATGTTTATGTAAGCGTGGCAGGCTCACTCGGAACATTCTTAACAATAATTGATCCTGTTGGGAGAATTTTGAGACGAGCATTAAGATCAAGTTTCAAAACAAAACAAAAGATCCTGAAATCCATAAGAAATTGGATCATGTAATTAAAGCAATAAAAACACGTTCTATTGGAATTGAAATTGATAAACTTGTGAGCTTATGTTATTTTGGAATCATCCTGTTTCTCTTTTCTTCATTAATTGCAAATTCATCACAAGTTGCTGAATATTCTCAATTAATAGATACACAAGGAAATCCAATATGCAATACTATTTGTATTTCTAATATTGGAAACGTAGTTGCATTTGTAGGTTTGATTCCTATTGCTGTAGTTGGTGCTTTTAATTATCGAGACATCAAAAAATACTCAAACATAGCTGGAATTTATCACATGTCGATTAATTTGGAAACTGTAACTCGATCTACTATCGATGGTATGACGAAATCAATGGATGTTAATGATTGGGAAACGTCAGCAGAATGGGCTATGAGGATTCAAAACGAAATAACTGAAAGAAAAGGAGAACAAAATAAGATAGAACAATTGATTGATGCGGTTTACAAACCTCTCTCTGACGAATGTTTGACTGTAATCGACGAACAAGATCATGTGATGAAAACAAGATTTTACCGTGATTTATCTAACGGGGTTTGGCGAAAAATCAAAACACTTCCAATTTACTATCGACTTGATGATGCCGAGATTGCTGCAGAAATTGATGAGTTATATGAATTAAAAAATAAATTTAATGATCTGGTGGGTATTGCCAATAAGAGAGTTCTCGAAATAGTTGATGAAGAAGGATCGAAAATTTATGGCTCAAATACTAAAGGAATCTATTATTTCTTTAATGGTAAAGATGGTATTGGTGCACCAGATCTTCAAAGTTGCTTGATTTTTGGGATACATCCACGTGATGTCCCTGAATATAAAACAAGAAAACCGGATCATATCCAAATAATACATCAAATACAAAACAGCGTAACCAATACACAAGACAAAAACACTGAAGAGGAATTCAATGAGTTTGATGGATTATGGAAAATCATGCTTCAAAGGGTTAATTCAGATGACAAAATCAATGAAATGAAAACCCTTTTCATGCAGATTAAAAAGACTAATGAGTTGTTATCCAAAAAACTGGTATTGAAATTTAGATAATCTCATCTACAACATGAGGATTCTCAAGACCTGACAAATCTCCAAGCGGTTCACCAAGTAGTTTTGACCTCAAAAGACGCCTCATTACCTTACCCGTGCGCGTTTTAGGCATGTCTGATATTACACAAACAAGCTTTGGCCTCGCCAGTTTGCCAATTTTTTCTGAAACAAAATCTGAAATCTCTTTTTCCATGATATGATGATCAATTTTCTCCCTCACAACAACAAACACCACAACTGCCTCACCTGTGATATCATCCGGTATGGATATTGCAGCAGAATCTGAAATTTTTGGATGAGTTGATACAATCTGCTCAATCTCAACTGTACTTAATCGATGTCCTGAAACATTGATCACATCGTCTACCCTACCGTGCATGTACCACAGTCCATCAGAATCAGCTAGGACATAATCACCATGAAACCATGCTTCCTTGTATTGGCTCCAATATGTCTGGACATATCGCTCATTGTCATTTAACAAACCTCTCGTTATGCTAGGCCACGGAGATTTTATCACCAAAAACCCCTTTTGATTTAGAATAGAATTTCTATTTTCATCAAATACATCAAGATCAAAACCTGGACATGGCATTCCAACTGTTGTAGGCCTCAGACTCATCCCTGGAAAAACAGAGAGCATTGCACCGCCAATCTCAGTTCCTCCCGCCAGATTCATTATTGGGATTTTCTTATTTACAATTTTTTCATACAACCACTGCCAAGATTCCTCATCTATTGGCTCGCCAGTAGTAGGTATGATCCTAATTTTATCCAGATCAAATTGCTCCCTTGGAGTGATTCCATGCTTTCTAAATAACCTCACAGCAGTAGGTGATGTTCCAAAAATCGTGACGTCATATCTCACTGCTAAGTCAAAAAGTCTATCCGGCCTTGGCCAATCTATTGCACCATCATAAATTACGGCAGTAGCACCAATCTCCAACAATCCATAAACATTCCAAACCTGTCCTGTAATCCAACCAATGTCTGCGGGCCAAAGCAGAACATCCTCTGGTTTTAGGTCAATTAGATATGATGCCTGATGTCCAACATACACGGAAAATCCGCCGTGCGTGTGAATGACACCCTTTGGCTTGCCTGTCGTGCCTGAGGTATACAGGATAAAGAGAGGATCTTCAGAATCCATTATTTCAGTTGAACAAGATTCATTCTGATTTGCAACCAGTTTTGAGTAATCTAGTATTTTATCTGAAAAATCATATTTGTCAATTCCTTTGTATGATACTACAATAACTCGTTCAACATTGGTATCTTTGACTGCATCAATCACACTACTCTGAGAAATTTGATTTCCTTTTCGAGTATATCCATCAGATACAAACAAAATATTTGCATTACTATCTTGTAATCGTATCTTGAGTGATTCAGCACTATATCCAGAAAAAACTGTTGTCTGTATGGCGCCAATCTTTGCAGCGGCCAAAATTGCAATGATTGCCTCGTACATCATCGGCATGTAGATTGCTATAACGTCACTTTTTTTCACACCAAGTGATTTCAGTGCATTTGCAAGCTTGTTTACTTCTCTTTCCAGCTCAGAATATGTGATTTTTCTTTCAGTACTGTCTTCGGATACAAAATAATATGCTATTTTATCAGGGGATTTTTTTGCAAATTTTGATACCGTAGAATTTATTATATTGAGTTTCCCATCTGTAAACCATTTTGCCCAGGCCTTTCCGGAAGAAACATCTGATACAATGGTGTATTTTTTGTCCCAGACTATACCAATGTCATCATTTACTGCATCCCAATACCAATCAATGTCTGCAACTGATCTTTTGTGCAGTTCTGGTAATGTCTTGATGCCATACTTTTTCATAAACCTGAAAATATTGGAATTCTCTATCTGCTCTTTTGTGGGAATGAATGCAAAATCAGACATTATACCACACTAGGAGATTTCTATTCCAAGTCTTCTTGCGCAAGATATCATGGTTTTTCCATCATCTTCTGTTATACCAGATTGCTCAAACTTGGCAGTCCAGCCTGTTTTGGTGCCGCGCGTGTTCTCTAGATAATACTCTTGCAGTATCTTGGCGATTTTGTGCCTGATTTCATGCCTTATCTTCTTGAATTCAGCAGTCTCTAGCCACGAAAACTCGGGCAATTTGACTATAATTCGTGCAATTTCTGCCTCGTCGGCATCAATCTCAAAATCGCTCATACTGATGATATCTTGTCTTTTAGGATTTCTAGTGTGAGTGCTGGGTCTGCCTTTCCCTTTGTCTTTTGCATTACTTTACCAACTAGATAGTTTATCGTCTGCGGGTTTTCCTTTGCCTGCTGTACTGCAGTACTTTCTTGTGATATTATCTCGTCAATTATTTTTCCAAGCTCAGATGCATCAGATATTTTTGCAAGACCGGTACTTGATACAATGTCTGAAACAGATTTTCCAGTCTTGACTATTTCTTGTAGGGCATTTTTTGCAGAGCTACGAGTGACCTTACCAGTACTGATTAGCTCTGCCAAGTCGGTGAGATGCTTTGGTATGAGCTTGGACTGTTCTCTTTTCTCTCTGGTATCAACTAGGCCCATCAAGTCAGTCGTGATAAGGTTTGCAATCTCTTTTGCATTGGTCTCATTGTGTGCCTGCTCGAACAAATCAGAATAATACTTGTCAGATGATAACACATCTGCTACCTGTCCAGGTATGGAATATTTTGAAATGTATCGCTCGCGCTTTGAGCTGATACTTTCTGGCATTTTCTGTCTCCATTTTTGTATTGAACCATCATCCATTACAACCCACGGAATATCACCTTCCAGAATATATCGATAGTCTTCGTCCTCTTCTTTTGATCTAGACGATATGGTTATCTTTCGCTTGTCATCCCAGTGTCGAGTCTCTTGTGCGATTTCAATTCCTCGCTCATGCAAGCTCTGCTGCCGTGTTAGCTCAAAGTGAATCGCCTTTTCCAAGTCATGGAATGAGTTGATGTTTTTTACTTCAACCCTGTCGCCGCCCTCAATGGATACGTTAGCATCAGCTCGCATTGCACCTTCTAACGTCGGATCTGAAACCCCCAGATTTTCTAGCAAATCCGATAATACATTTAGGAATATTCGAACCTGCCTTGGGTTATCAAAGTCAGGCTCTGTTACTATCTCAACTAGTGGAGTTCCTGCACGGTTATAGTCAACTAGGGTGATTGCGGTTCTCTCTGACGCTCCCTCATAAATGAGCCTGCCTGGGTCCTCCTCAATCTGGATTCGCCTGATTCGAATCTCCTTTCCTTCAATTGAGACCTTGCCTTGCTCGCCAATGCTGGTAGGACCATACATGTTGAGCTGGGTGATCTGGAAGTTTTTTGGCAAATCCGGGTAAAAGTAATTTTTTCTAAAAAACCCGAGCTTTTCTGGAGTCTTGCAGTTTAGCGCCATTGCAATCATTGTTGCTTTTTCCACTGCCTTTTGGTTCAGTCTTGGTAGGGTTCCTGGCATTCCCATGCATGTGGGGCAGATGTTTGTGTTTGGCTCAAAGCCTCTATAGTCTGCCTTGCATGTACAGAATAATTTGCTTTCAAGTTTGGTCAGCTGGCAGTGAATCTCTAGTCCTATCATAGTTTGATCTCCGGAAGTTTTGTTGTTCCCTGTAGGGCATATCCTGCTTGGAGCAATTGTTTTTCTTGTAAGATGTTTGCATGAATTTGAACTCCTACTGGCAATCCATTTCTGATTTCATATGGTACTGATATAGCGGGAACTCCAGTCAGGTTTGCAGTTACTGTATTGATATCAGCTAGATACATTGCCAACGGGTCGTCAATTTTTTCGCCAAACTTGAATGGTAGTATGGGAACGGTTGGCGATATCAAATAATCAAAGTTCTTGAATGCTGATTGGATTTGTTTTTTGAGCTTGTTTTTGACCTTTAATGCCTTGAGCAGATATTTTCCTGCAAATCCTGCTGATGGCACAAATCCACCTAGTATCATGCGCCGAGTTACCTCTGGTCCAAATTTTCTTCTGGCCTTTGAAATGTATGACTTGAACTCAAATCCTTCTGAATCCAGATCATATCCATATCGTAAATTGTCATATCTGGACAGGTTGCTTCCAGCTTCTGCTGTAGTCAGTACATAGTATGTCGCAACTGTATAACTGACCATGTCTAGTGATACCGTATCAATTTTAGCTCCAAGCTTTTCAAACGCAGAAACTGCATTTTTAAAAACAGATTCCACTTGATTGTCTAGTCCTTCGCC
>CAYOBG010000061.1:0-8429 GCA_964402265.1 uncultured Candidatus Nitrosotenuis sp.
GGAAGGAATCAATCATTGACTATAGAAAGAACTGCCAAAAGATCATTTCACTATCCAAATCAATTCGATATGCTGGTGTCATAAATGAGTTTGGCCGAACCCTAACAGGTATAATACAACCTGGCCTAAAACCGCTGCTAAACCCAGAAACTGCAAAAAACGAGTTCTTTATCCTATCAAATCTTATCACATTACGCAATACTCAGTCAAAGGCATTTGGGGGTTTGGACTCGGCTGTTATACATCACAAGAACGCAATCGTACTGTGTGTCCCGCGCAAAAATGTCGTGTATTACATTTCAGTGAATCCTAGCGCAAAATCCATAGATGAAATAACAAGAAAGGTAAAGAGCCTGATTTAGGCCGGGGTAAATCCGTGATACCCCTTTGATTGCTGATCAGAGTCTGCAAACTTTGGCTCAAAGAGCGATATCATGTATCCGTCTGGGTCTAGTACTATAGCGTTTTTGCCTGCGTCCCTGTCTACTGTCTCTCGATGAATCTTGACTCCTTTTGAGCGAAGCTCATCTAGTGCTGATTTCAAATCACCAATGACAAACCCTACTACGATTCCGCTCTCAAGGCTGTTTGCTCCGTGATCAGAGGTAATCGATGCTGGATGCAAGCTGATTAGTGCGCCTGACTGTCCTAGGTCGACCCAAGTTCTTCTTTGGTTTTTTATTGGCAGGCCAAGCAGTTCGTGATAAAATGCCGTGGACTTGTCCAAATCCTTGACTGCCAGAATAACATTTCCTACTCGCTTTATGTTCACATGGTGCTTATACATCACAATGTTAAATGCTTTATTGTACTGTTTGTGAAAATCATCTTTTACCATTATGTCGTTAGAATTCGTTAACACGTGGATTCTTTATAATAGAACTAGTAACGATGAATGTGCCAAAACCAATTCAATACATGGAACGGCATCGAATCGTAGAGATTAACAAAAAAATTATTCAGATCTGGAACTCAAGACATCCTGAAAGACCAGAGCGCTTTGATGTTGGCACAGATCGAATTGACGAAGTCCTCAATATCGTAAAGAATATGGCAAATGATCTAGAATATGAAAAATCATTAATTGAAAAAGCCACATATCTTGTGGGTGGCCTTGCTTGGAATCAAGCCTTTAGTGGGGCTAATAAAAGAACTGCAATCTTGACATGCACAATATTTCTTTCGGAAAATGGATACCGCCTAAACATCCCACAGAATCGAAACCCGGAATTGCGACAATTATTGTTTGAAATTCAAGAAGAACGCTGCGACGTAAATAGGGAGGTAATTGACAAAATAATCTTATATATTTCAAAACTGGTTAGTAAAATATGATAAAGTCTGATGAGCAATTCGTTGAACAATTCATAAATGATCATGAAGAGTTATTCGAGGCTCTAGGTAACGAGGAAAAGCACGACCTTTATCAAAGCAAATGGACTAAATCTTCAATACTGATATCTAACTGTAATCCTATTGTATTTCCATCATAGTTTCGGTTCGCTCTACACCTGGAATCATTTGGATTTTTGTAGTAACCTCTCTTATCTGGGAGAGATCATCTACTTTGACAAATGCCACTGCATCGAACTGGCCTGACACCGGAAATGAATTGTACACGTAATCCATTTTTGATAATTTTGCGGCAATTAGCTTTTTTGGTGATTTTACCAGTATGACTGCTTTTACCATTGTGGTGTCACCATCCCATGTTTACCTCGACTTCAATTAGGGTCTCAGTTGTGGCAATCTCTTTGATTTTTTTAAAATCAATTACCATGTTGTTGATTTCATCAATGGAACCCTGCAATAAGACACAAATGTCTGCCCTGCCAGTGACTGGGAGAACTTCTTTGAGGAGTTTGCGCTTTTTGTGCAGCGACTCTAGGACTTTGTCGGTCTTGCCAGGTTTAATTGTAATAAGACAGATTGCTCGCACCATTATACTAGACTGTTTTTGCGAATAAAGGTTTAGTCTTCTACTTCTTGTGAGCGGGCTTCTTCGAGATATGCCTTTCTTGCCTCTAGCTCTGCTTCCTTGTCTTCTTGGATTTGGTCATCAATTATGACTAGACCGTCGTCTGCTACGTAGTTGTCCTTTTTCTTTGGCTTTGCCTTTTTAGCTGGCTTTTCCTTTTTTGGTGCAGCCTTTGGCTTTGCCTTTTTGTCTTCTTTTACTGCTTTTTTGACTTCTTTTTTTGCCAAGTTAACTTTCTCATCAGAATAGTTTCGCGTATTAAAACATTACTTACTTTTTCGATTTTCATACAAATCATCGATCTGGAAAAAAGATGTGATGCCTAATTATTGGCACATGTTCTTCATTGCTTCTTGGCCGGCCTTTGCCATTTCTTCTGGGGTGAGATCCTTTACATGTGTGGCAATAGTCCATCTATGTCCAAATGGATCCTCAATGCTTGCCATTCGGTCTCCCCAAAACATGTCAGCAGCAGGCATCATTATCTTTGCACCTGAATCGGCTGCCTTTTTTGCAGTGACATCTACATCTGGCACATACAGGTATACTCCAGCACTTGCGCCACCAACTGATTGTGGTGATAGGCAGTTCATTTTTGGAAACTCGTCATTTAGCATTATTATGGAATCGCCGATTTTGATTTCAGCATGCATTGTGGTCTTACCATCTGGTCCTGGCATTCTGAACAATTCTTGGGCATCTAGTGCCTTTTTGTAAAAATCGATTGCAGCTACTGAATCCTTTACTGTAAGACATATTGTTGCGTTGTGAAATCCGTCAGGAATTGGTTTAACCATGTTGGGAAGGCAACACTTTTCGTAAATAAAGGTTGTTCCAAATTATGATTGAAGATTTATTCCAAGGTAAACTGTGTCAAGTTTCACCTATGGGGTATTTTGAAGCGTATTTTATTGGATTTGGAGTTAATTTAACTAGGTATTATTTTTCACAGATGACCTGGCTGTTTTTACCACCATCATACAAGTTAACTAACGTATTGATGTCACACTCAGAAATGTATGGATAAAATGTGGTTATGGTTGGCGCCATTAGCTCTTCTGGTGCTGTGGAATGACCAAGGCCCAAGGCATGGCCAAACTCGTGTCGAAGTATTGCCTTAAACTGTTCATCATTAAGACTGCTCACACCATAAATTGTAATTGTGGATTTTAAAATCTGGTTCTGTGAATCATCTGCTATTGATCTTGTATAACCGGAATACCCATCACCATTTCTGTTATTGGTGAGAACTATTGTTATCTCTCCCTCGCCTTTTGAGGATTCTATTACCTCGAGTTTGGATGGTATGTTAAATTCGGTAGGGTTTATTGCCGCTTGTTTTAGTGCTCCCTGCCATCCAATATGATATGTTGAAGAAGTTCCTTTTGGCCCCTTGTGAAGCAGCGAATCATCAATATCTATTGATTCTTCTGACATGGCTACTTCCTTGATCAATGGAATTTTTTCGGGATGTGTTTCACCGTTTACAATTCCTATGTGAAGTGTACTGCCAGAAACTAGTCTCCATGATAACCATGTATCAATTGTATCGCCTCTCAGGTTTTGTATTTCGTAGCCGCCTTGTATTTTCCCAAGATTTGAAACCTGGTACTGTTTACCTACAAGATCCACAACATATAACGAATAAGCTGTAAAACCTGTGCCTAGAATTATTGCTGCTGTGACTACTGTCACAATGTTTTTTTTGGTGAGGTGAATGTTTTTTTGTTCTTCAATTTGTGCCATTTTGCTCATCATGAATTTTTCTTGTGCAACCTCTTTTTTTTGATGACTTGATTCGATAATTGTATTGTTTAATTTCTGAATTTCAGAATTTGCCCTACTGTTATTTTCAGTAAGTAACTGATTAATTTTTTCTAGCAGTATATTTTCCTGTTTTAATTCTCGTGTGGAAAATTCTGTCTTATTATTGTCTAGTGCATGTGTTCCGAACATTTGTTTATCCAGCAAAAGTTCGATTTTTCGCTGTAATTGTCTTGCATTTGAATCAATTATTGTTATTTTTTCCTTTTGTTCGTCATTGAGATCTCCAAATTTTCCTTGAAGCAACATGTCAGCATATGCCCTTATTGGTACAAGCGGTGTTTTCAATTCATGATTGATGATGCTCAATGAGCTTTCTGTTAGTATGATTTTATTTGATAAAATATTTTCAAGTGTGGTTGTAGAAAATCTGGTTGCTGATTCAATATGATCAATTATTTGTGCAACTTGTATATTTTTTGGGATGTCGCTATCTGCCATCTCCTTTAATTTTTTTTGGATTAATGCAATTTGTTGAAATTCTAGAATTAAATGATCCGATTCTATCATATTTTATTTGGTACGAATTTTTACCAAGTAATTCAATAATTCGTCAGGGTCAATTGGTTTTTTGAGTATGGAGTGGACGCCTCTTTTCTTAAGATTTGTTTTGTCCTCATCAGTAATGGATGATGCTGTCAACGCAACAACCAATTTACTATTCATCAAATTGCGGCTATGGAGGGACTCGATTATATCTGGTCCTGAAAAATCTGGCATCGCAAGATCCATGAGAATTACATCAAAGTTACAGTCTTCAATCATGCTCAAAGCATTTTGTCCGTCATTTGATACCGTGCAGTCATGTCCTTTGTATACAAAAAATTTTGAAAATGCTACTGATATGTCAACATTGTCATCAACAATAAGAATTTTCACTGTATAGCTATTACCAAATTTGGTTATATTGTTTGCGTCATCTTCTTTTAAACAATATTCATTTGAGAGGTAACTTCACAAAGAAAATAGTTCCTACCTTCATATCGCTTTCAAAAAATATCTTGCCACCAAGCTGTTCAACTATTCCTTTTGATATGGCAAGGCCAAGACCCGTTCCGGTTGTTTTTCTTCTTGCAGATGTGTCGACTTGGTAGAATTTTTGAAAGAGTTTGTCTTGCTTGTCTGGCGCTATTCCAGGCCCATTGTCTTTGACATGAAGAACTACATTTCCGTTTTCTTTTTTAAGACCTACCTCAATTACTCCATCTTGTTCCGGTATGAATTTGAGTGCATTACTGATTAGATTGTCAAAAATCTGACGCAATCGCATTTTATCGGTTTTTATGATCAGATGTCTGTCCTGAACATTCATGATGAGTTTTTGCCCTCTTTGGTTCAGCACCTGATTGTAGCTTGCATATATGTCGTCAAAAAAATGTTCAAGATCGATGGCTTCAATATCGAATTTCAATTTCTTCATGTCAAGTTTTCTTGCATCCATGACATCATTGATTAAATGATCAAGGCTCTTTGCATTTTTTTCAATAACGTCGACTGCGTCTGCTTGTTCTTTATTCATATTACCCATCATTGCGGCTTTGAGCATCTTGCAGTACACTACAATTGGAACAATTGGGGTTTTTAGCTCATGAGTTATCATTGCTGAAAACTCTTCTTTTACCTTATCTGTTTCCTTTAGCTTTTCGGACATTTCTTGCTGCGTTTCCAAAAGTCGTTGTATTTGCTTTGCTCTCTTTTTGGCATCTCTATCAAGTATTACAAATATGATGACAACTGTACTGAAAATTATTATAGAAAAGCTAGCTGAAATATTTGTCAAATAAGAAAATTTTTCTATGGCCGTGTCTGATCGATCGTTTAATAGTTTGAACTCAGTAGACCTTATCTTACCTATGACGTCCCTAATTTGATCTAGTAGATGTTCCCCATATCCTATTGCCGTATTCTTTACAGCCTGGTCGCTTTTTCCAGCATTTACTAGTCCGATATTGACATGTGAGAATTCAATTCTTTTCTGTATCAGATTTTCCATCTCTGAAACCCTTTCTTGCTGGATTGGATCAGATGATGTCAAATCTTTGAGCTCCTTTATGTTTGCGTTGATATTGTTTATTCCAGCAGTGTAGGGTTCTAGGAAAGTTTTGTTTTGCGTTATGATGTATCCCCGCGCACCTATTTCAATATCTTGTATGATGGCTGATGTTGAGGCAATCTGGTTGAGTACAAGATACGAGTGCTGAGCAGACTTTTGATCATTGTCGAGTTCCACAATAATCTGATTTCTGATGCCTATGCCTGCTATGATTACTGCAAGAATGATAACTATGCCAATAACTGATTTTTTATTTGCTGAAATTGGCAATTGGTCTTTCTTCACTTGCTTTCAATATCTTGTCCTTGAAAGCATGATCACATATTTGCTTATAAAGTGTCAGTGATGTCTTGCCCTCAAAATTCTATTGGTATCTTTTGTCCTACTAGACCATCTTATTATGCTCGTTTAATGGCATGGATGATGTTTTACTTGTGGTGTCAAACCATGAGACTTGATTTTGGTATAATTGACAAACCAAGTTCAAACTGATAAAAAGAAATGTGCCAAGGGTGGGACTTGAATCCACGACGGCTCCGTCTTCAGCGGAGTGCTCTCCCAGGCTGAGCTACCTTGGCGTTAATTTCCGTCTAAAGGCGAGGAATTAAAGTGTCTTTTGGTGTGCTATGGTTTCCAGAGCACATCTGGAACTTGGTTTCGCTTGTTGGCAACTCGCGCCATCACAAACAAAAGATCAGACAGTCGGTTTAGGTATTTCTGGCATGATGTGTTTAGCTGCTCTGATTTTGATAATTCTACTACTGTGGTTTCAGCTCTTCTTGAGATGGTCCTAGCTAGGTGAAGACTGGCTGCAACTTTGTGTCCTCCGGGTAAGATGAAATTAGTCAATGGTGCAAGCTCTGACTCGAATCTGTCAATTTTTGATTCTAAATATGATATCATGGGTTCTGTGATTCGGTTTTTTGTATTGGTAAGGTCTGGATTGGATAGATCCGAGCCTGCAACGAACAGCTCATTCTGGATTCTTGTGAGCAGTTCCCTTAGGTCCAAGTCAAGCTCGTATGTGAGGGCCAGACCAATTGCGGAATTTGTCTCATCTACTGCTCCATAGGCCTGGATTCGCAGGTCTGATTTTGAGATGCGTCTTCCACCTTGGAGTCCCGTGGTTCCGTCATCACCTGTTTTGGTGTATATCTTCAAATGTCTTGATTTTGCGGTTTCAGATTATTATCTTGTTTGATTATACTATATTGCAACCCTACGATGAACTTAATAGAATCAAAATACAAGTCAATCCATGAGTAAAGCATCATGCCCATACTGTCAGTCAGAGTTTGACACAAACGAGGAACTCTCAAAGCACATAGACAGGATTCACCACGGATCAGGTTTGCTTGAAGGCGACACTAGAAAATTCTAGCCTAATAGAATTCTTTGAATCAGTTCTTGTACTAAAGACCATATCCAGAAAGGGCTGGCAGAAAAGACTTGGAATGAAAAACCCGGAATCTGTGTCTGATCACACCTTTGGCGTTGCTATATTATCAATGATATTATCTGATAGAAAGGGACTGGATTCTGCAAAAGCAATCAAGATGGCACTACTCCATGATATGGCAGAATCTGTAACTGGTGATATCACACCGGGTGAAATGAGCCCTGCAAAAAAGAAAAAGCTTGAACACCTGGCAATGAAGAAAATACTCAGTACTCTTGGCATGAAAAAATATCTCATCATATGGTCAGAATATGAAAAAGGAACATCAAAAGAGGCCACACTAGTCCACCAAATAGACAAGCTAGAAATGGCACTGCAAGCAAGACGTTACCAAAAATCTGGGGTATCAAAAAGAAAGCTTGCACCGTTTTTTGATTCCGCAAGAAAGCAAATCACGGATTCAGATATTGTGCAAATCCTGGATATGATAGAAAAATACACTCATTAACTTGTTTTGCTGGTCTTGATGTGTTGCCTGATCAAGACAAGGACGAGCTGATTCGTGCGCAAAATGAGCTAATCGGGATATTATTTGAGATAATCAAGCGGCTACAATCAAACAACTCACTAGACGAGGAATATTTTCAGCTGGTGTCAGCTGAGCAGAAAAGTGAAAACGGCAAAAAGCGTCTTGATGAAATCATAGCACTTCGGGAAGACAACAATAAGGTGGTGGCAAAGCTGTTAGAGAAACTTGAAGTCTAGTGGCAGCTGCAGTCATCATCGTTTGATATTACCTTGAATTTTCTTGGGTTTTGCTCAAACCTTGACTGGATGTAATGCGACATGTTGGTTATGCGAATTACGGTCTGCTTGTGGGTCCAGCTTCCCTCATTTGAGAACCATGACTCTATCTCATCTACGTCGTATCGGTGTCCGTGTGATAGTATCTTGCCAAACACATCCTTGATGAATATCTCGTCTTGTGTAGTGAGCTCTTTTTTGTTTTGGACCTGTGTTGTTATCTCGTTTAGTAATATGATGACCTGGTTTGCCAGAGGCATTATTGTATCTGAGGCAAAATATGGTATAACTAGCTTCTGTACATTTTAATAATTATAAAATCCGAATTATACCATTGCAATACTTTCAGGCACTCAAACTAGGACAAAAAC
>CAYOBG010000062.1:0-2047 GCA_964402265.1 uncultured Candidatus Nitrosotenuis sp.
CGAGCCGCAAAAAGGGCGATACCGATACTTTCACCAGTGGGATCTGGAAGTTTACGGCAAGCCAAGTCTAGAGTCAGACGCAGAAATAATCGAGTTTACATCCAAGTTTTTCTCAAAGCTGAATCTCAAAAATATCACCATTGATATTTCCCACAGAAAACTAGTAGAGTCAGTTGTTGCAAAAATTTTTGGCTCAGACGATCCAAAGACAATCAGTGACATCTTTCGGGCAATAGATAAAATTCAAAAAAAGAGAAAGGAGGAAATCATCTCAGAATTCACCCAAAAGGGATACGCAAAAGAAAAGCTAGAACAAATTCTCGAATTTTCTAAAATAAAGGGCCAGCCAGCCGAGGTAGAATCTACCTTTGATGTGACAGGAATTCAGGTATGGGCAGAGCTAAAGGATCTGTTCTCATCACTACAAAACCGGGGCGTCACAAACATTCGCATCAATTTCGGTATAGTCAGAGGCCTCGACTATTACTCCGGTGTAGTCTTTGAGGCGTTTGACAGCTCATCTGATGTTGGGGCACTAGTCGGCGGCGGAAGATATGATAGCCTTCCAAAGGCGTTTGGGCGAGACGACATTGGGGCAACTGGCGTTGCGGGTGGTGTAGAAAGAATAATTCTATCTCTTGAAGCGCAAGGACTGCAAACAATAGAAAATGCAATTTCAATTTCGGTATTGTTTGTAAATGACGAAATGACAAAGCCCGCAATGAATGTTGCATCCAGACTCCGAGAACAAGGCCTTGTAATAGAAATCGACCTTGTTGGCAGATCATTCAAAAAACAAATGGAAAACGCATCAAATTCTAAATTCGCAGTAATTGTCGCACCAAAGGAATACTCCTCAGGCCAAGTCGTAATCAAAAACATGTCGGATGGAAAAGAAACTATAACACAAATAGACTCGCTGTTATCTAACGCAAAATCGCTGTTTACTCTGTAAATGCACGAGTGAGCATCATTATTTCAGGACCGTTTGTCAGATTTCCAACAACTACTGACTTGTTGTTTGCCAAAATTCCAGACGAAATGTATGGAATTCCGCCATTGATAGTGGCAGGCTCTAGCTTCACCTTTAGTATGTCTGAAATTGACTTGATGTCATCATCGTCAGTTTCCGGATGGATTATTCCGCCAATTTTGTTTGCGCAAACCATCACACCAGCCTGGTGATACCCTGCAATTTTTTTCTGGATTACCTCGATCCCGAGTGTGTCCTCTATAGTCTTGATTGCCTCCTTTGGAATTTTTGGTGATACCACTCCACCCTTGTCGTTTGCCGCAATCAAGTTCCCAAGTGCATTGTGCTTTGTGTCCAGTACGCCGATGTTGAGCTTGGTTGATTTTTTCATATAGTCAATTTCCCACTGCGAGCACAGGCTTGGCAGCAACATTCCGGAATTGTTCATGACCATCATGGTGCCAAGAACACGAGTGTTTGCAACAGAGCCGAAAAGATACTCTACTTTGAGATATTCCGCAAGTGTTTTTGCCTTTGTCGGGGCAAAGCCGTTTGGCACAAAAACAAAACTGTCGTTAACCTTGGTGTAAATACCAATGTTTGGGCCCCTGTACACATCATACTTGTAAATATCCAACTACATTTTCTACAAACAAAAAGATATGAACGTAAAGGTCGAATCCGTACAAACAGTGTTATAATTTTGCCGATCTGATAAAAATCCAAATTTAGTTTCTACTAATTTTGTTTAGATTTAAATAACATTACACTGGACTAGCCATATGCCAATAGATGAGCATTTCCCACAAGGACTAAAACCAACTGGAAAAATTCTCCACTCTGACGGTGAACACTTTCACTTCATGTGGGGCCCGGGTAGAAGCGATGCTGAATGTTTCAGTGATGAAGCAGTAATCTCAGCATATGCAGCACGCGGTGAAACACAAGTTCCATTGGGAGTAAGTGGCACAATGGTCGCAGTCGACTGGGATTCTTGTGTAGCAGATGGCGCATGCATTGAAGCTTGCCCAGTACAAGTATTCCAGTGGTACAGAACTGAAATGGACATACATC
>CAYOBG010000062.1:2057-8335 GCA_964402265.1 uncultured Candidatus Nitrosotenuis sp.
AAAGATGTTGTCGGAAAAACATTCGCAGGCACCGGTTCTTCAGTAAAAGAAGAGCGCAAAGATAAAACCGATAAGGCAGATCCAATCAGAGAACATGATTGCATCTGGTGCATGGCTTGCGTTTCAGTTTGCCCACCTCTAGCTATCAAGGTTGATCAATCAAACTTGGAGCACCATGAGAAGGCAGCAGGAACATTCATGAACCTTAAAGGCGGAGAAAATCCACACGCACACGACTAAAGAAAAACAACTTTTTTCTTTTCTTTTTAGATTTTACTTAAACAAATTTTAAGCAGTGTATTTCATCGAGTTTTGCAGAGGTCGCCTAGCTCGGTAGGGCGCGGGCCTTGAGAGCCTGTGTGCGCAAGCACCCGGGGGTTCAAATCCCTCTCTCTGCGCTTATTTTCCAAATTTGCTCAGCTCTGCTAATAATGCAGAAAGCTGAATTTCCGGATTTGCGCCAGACAAAATTCTAAAATCATATTTTGCAATGGTCTCAGAAATTTCTACTAGGTTTGCGTGTTTGGTCTTGTACATTGCCTCATTGATGTATTTCAAAAAGTCAGACTCTGACATCCCATAAACCTTGATGAGCTCAATCATTTTGTTTCTGGCCTCTGTTATTTTGCCGGCCAGTGCCATCTTGAGGACATCATCAACATCGGTAGTCTTGGTAAGGCCTGCCGATGCCTTGACGTTTTCCTCTGTTATGCTGCCAAGACTTGCTGTTGCCTGCAAGAGATTGATTGCGTGTCTTAGGTCGCCTTCGGTATAGTCATAGATTGACTTTAGGCCATCCTCGTCTGACTTGATTTTTTCCTTTTTTGCAATCTCTTTTAGGTGCGCGATTACCTCTTTTTCGGCAATTCTTGTAAACTTGAAGACTGCGCACCTGCTTTGTATGGGCTCTATTATCTTTGAGATATTATTCGCAATCAGGATGAACCTGCATGTTTTTGCAGTGTCCTCTATTATTCTACGAAGGGCAGTTTGAGCATCAGATGTCATCTCGTCTGCCTCATCCAAAATTATGACCTTAAACGGAATGTTACTATCAAGGCCTGCAAATCTTGAGAATTTCTTTACTCTTTCTCGCACCATGTTGATTCCTCTCTCGTCTGATGCGTTTAGCTCTAAAGTAAACTCCTTCCATCCATCACCTAGAATTTGCCTGCAAAGGCACATTGCAAGTGTAGTCTTGCCAACGCCGGCAGATCCTGAAAACAGCAAGTGAGGTATTTCATTGACGTTTTTTAATAATGCAGTTAGTGAGCCGACTATTTCTTTTTGGTTTACCAGATCGGTTATTTTCTGCGGGCGATATTTTTCAACCCACATCAGCGAGTCCGACATTGATAAACCGTATATTGCATCACTAATAAATCACGCCTGAGGATCAAATGATCAAAGCTATTTGTAAACACATTTGATCGATCGTATCCATTAAATCCTTGAATCAAGTTTGATAACCATTGAAAATAAGCGAGCTCCTGCAGGTATACACAATAGGGTATCATACAGAAGATGTAAAGACTGTCATAAATCACGATTTTAAGATTAATGTCTCAAATGTAGTAATGTCTGGAAAGCAGGGCGAGGTCCTAAACATGCCGCGCTGGATTGCACAAACACTTGAATCCGAAAAGCACGCAGAAATCCAAGAGCCAGACATGGGAATTGAGCTCACGCAATCAATATCAAAAGAAAATTTCCAAGGGGAAGAACTGTCTCATTTAGAGCCAGACTTTTACATCAAGGTCAAAGGATACATGGCAAGGCAGTCAGAAAAAGAGCGCGACAGGTTGGAATCACTCCTAAACACCTTAATTCGAAAAAGGCTGGGAAAAATAATTCCAAGGGCCAACTCGATGGAGCTGACAGCAGACTTGGCAAAAAAGCTCTCAATTGAGGAGCGCTCCCTATACAATACCATACACAAAAACAGCACCGAGTTCATGCAACAGATTTTTGGTGAGACCAAATGACATTAGAAACCCAATCTAGAAGCGCAACAATTGATCAAGTGCAGCACTTTTTGTCATCATTCAAGGACAAGTCTGGCGCATTCCAGTATGTAGAAGAAATAGACCAGATGATGGCAAAACAGGCAAAGTTCATCGTAGTGGACTATAATGACATAGTATCGCACAAGGACATTGAGGTAAAATTCAACCTAGAGCCAGACGAAATCCTGTATGCGTTTTCCAGGGCAATCAAAAATATCTTGGAGGAGAGATTCCCAGACTATGCAATAAAAATCTCAGACGACATTCGAGTAAGAATCGCAAACTATCCAATCCAGAGAAGCCTCAGGCAAATCAATGCTGAAGTGATTGGAAAAATGACTAGTGTCTCAGGAATGGTAGTGCGCTCATCTGAGGTAAAGCCGCTTGCAAAAAACGTAGTGTACAAATGCCCAGAAGGACACATCACCGAGGTTCCACTCGAGCGAGGCCTCAACATTTACACACCAACCAAATGTTCCACTGAAAAATGTGCGCACCGAGACATTCGAATTGATGCAGAGCAAAGCAAGTTCATTGATTTTCAAATTATTCGTTTACAGGAGCTCCCCGAGGATCTCCCACCTGGTCAGCTTCCGCACTATATCGATGTCACCATAAAGCAGGACCTAGTGGACAATGCGCGTCCTGGCGATAGAATTATCCTCACCGGCATAGTGCGAATCGAGCAGGAGCAAATCACAGGAACACGAGTAAACAGCGGATTGCACCGACTGAGAATAGAGGGCAACAACATTGAATTCTTGGGAGGGCGTGGCGGCAAGAACTCGAGGCGCTCAGAGAGAGAAGAGATCTCACCTGAAGAAGAAAAGATAATCAAATCACTTGCAAGAAATACTGATGTTTATGAGCGACTGGTAAACTCGTTTGCACCACATATCCAGGGACACGCAATCATCAAGGAATCAATCTTACTTTTGATGGTAGGTGCCATGCAAAGGGTTCTAAATGATGGCACAAAGATCAGGGGTGACATTAACGTATTTCTGGTAGGCGATCCAGGTACTGCAAAATCCGAAATGCTCAAGTTTTGCGCAAGGCTTGCACCAAGAGGCCTATACACATCTGGTAGAGGTTCAACTGCAGCAGGACTTACTGCAGCCGTTGTTCGCGACAAGACTGGAATAATGATGTTGGAAGCAGGCGCAGTTGTACTAGGCGACCAAGGCCTAGTGTGTATAGACGAGTTTGACAAGATGAAGCCAGAGGACAGAAGTGCCCTGCACGAAGTCATGGAGCAACAGTCCGCAAGTATTGCAAAGGGTGGAATCGTGGCTACACTAAACGCTCGAACCTCAATTTTAGCTGCGGCAAACCCAATGTACGGGAAATATGATCCGTTCAAAAACATCACAGAAAACGTCGCATTGCCAATTCCATTACTGACAAGATTTGATCTTATTTTTGTGGTACGAGACATTCCGTCAAAGGAAAAAGACAGAAACATTGCACAACACATCATAGGATTACACAAAAAATCATCCGCTGACACTCGCTCGCTAATTGATCCAGACATTTTCACAAAATATCTTGCATACTGCAAAAAATCAGATCCGATACTCACTACTGAGGCAGAGGAAAAAATTCTTGACTATTATCTAAAGATGAGAAATGTCGAGTCTGAAGAAATGATCACAGTCACCCCAAGACAGCTTGGTGGTCTGATCAGACTTGCAACTGCAAGGGCAAGACTACTCATGAAGGATCAGGTGGAAGCAGAGGATGCAGAGCGCGCAATATTTCTGATTCAAAGCATGCTCGAAGACGCAGGAGTTGATGTCAATACTGGCAAGGTAGACCTCGGGGTCTTACAGGGAAGACCGCACAGCGAGGTATCAAAACTACAGCTATTCATGGATGTCCTAAAATCACTCGAAGGAGACAGCAAGACACCTGTTGAGGAAAAACTCTTTGTAAAAGAGCTGACTAAGACTGGCAAGTTCACAGAAGAAGAGGCAAGAAACTTTATTCGAAGAATGCTCAGGGAAGCATCAATTTATGAATCCAAGCCAGGCCACTATAATCGTGTATGAAAATAGAAGACATTGGACTGGAATCTTTTGCGCAAGAATTTCTAGCTGAGCAAAAAATCACAAAGCTGTATCCACCACAGGCAGATGCCATAAAGGCAGGCCTGTTAGAGGGGCAAAGCATTCTTGTTGCAGCGCCTACTGCCAGCGGAAAAACACTCATTGCCGTTCTTGCAATGATGAAGTTTCTGGGCACAAAACAGGGCAAAATCGTCTATCTCACTCCACTTAGGGCACTGGCTGCCGAAAAGTTCTCGGAATTTAAAAAAATGGAAAAGCTCGACTTTGGCAGAAAAATCAAGGCAGCAATCTCCACTGGCGACTTTGATTCTGTAGATAAGGAATCAGAAAACGCCGACATTATTGTTTTAACAAATGAAAAAATGGATTCGCTAATTCGCCATGGGGTGGACTGGATTGATAATGTTGGCCTAGTAATTGCAGACGAGATTCACCTAATTGGAGACAAGGACAGAGGCCCAACACTTGAAATCATAATGACAAAGCTAAAGGAGCTCGAATCAAAGCCCCAGATTTTAGGACTTTCTGCAACCATAACAAATTCTGGTGACATAGCAGAATGGCTAGGATGCAAGCTCATATCAAGTGACTGGAGGCCAGTACCACTGACGGAGGGAGTCTTTGATGGTGGAACCATACTGTGGAATAATGGCGACTCGATAGAAATTGAATCAAGCATCAGAGGGCCACCAATAGATCTCTGTCTTGATACCATAAAAAATGGAGGCCAGTCCCTAGTCTTTGCAGAAACTAGAACTCGCTCTGCATCGCTTGCAACAAAGGGAGCCGACGCGGTACTGAAATTCCTATCCGATTCTGAAAAAAAATATCTGGAAGAAATCTCTCAAAAATTGCTTGATAACAACGAGCACACCGACATGGTAAAGACACTATCAGCACTGCTAAAAAAAGGAGTGGGATTCCACCATGCAGGCCTAAACCAAAACTGCAGAGAAATAATTGAAACCGAATTTAGAAACGGCAAGATCAAGCTCTTGGCATCAACACCTACTCTTGCAGCAGGCGTAAATCTTCCAGCAAGGCGCGTAGTCATATCGAGCATAGCAAGATATGACGTAAAGGCAGGCACAAACAAGCCAATTAGCATCTTGGAATACAAGCAACTTTGCGGTCGTGCAGGACGACCACAATACGACAAGTTTGGCGAGGCAATCATTGTCGGAAATTCAAATGCCGCAGATCTCACTGAATATTACATAAACGGCACGCCAGAGCCAATCGAGTCGCAGCTTACAGACGACAAGGCACTGCGAATCCACATTTTAAGTCATATAGTGACAAATCCCGGAATAAAGGGCGAGGAAATTTTCGAGTTCTTCCAGAAAACCCTGGCAGGCCTTCAAACAAGAAAAAACACGCTAAACTTTTCAATAGAGATTGCAAAAAAATTCCTAATCCGTGAAAACCTCATAGTACAAAAGGCAGAAAGATTTGCAGCAACAGAATTTGGAAAAAAAGTCTCAATGCTGTATATTGATCCAGTCACCGCGATTTACTTTAAGCGAGGACTGGAGGCAGTATCCGAAAGAAAAAGACACACACTGGGATTTTTGCACCTGGTGTCAAGCTCTGAGGAATTCTTCCCAAAGTTTTCGCTTCGCAACAAAGACTATGAAACACTTGGCACCCTAATTGAGAACAAGTCGTCTGAGCTTATAGAATCAATATCCGAATATGACTGCTCGCGAAGTCTTTTGGCATTATATTCCTGGATATCAGAATCCTCGGAAATTCACATGTCAGATAATCTTGGAATAGAATCAGGTGACATGCACAGAATGGCAGAGACTGCAGACTGGTTAGTGTACTGTCTGTATGAGCTAGCAAAGCTAGTTGAGAGGCCTGATCTTCTAGAAGAGCTAGCATCGCTTCGAAAAAGGATCTCCTATGGTATCAAAGAAGAGTTGCTTGAGCTAGTTCAGATAAGGGGAATTGGGCGTGTGCGTGCGCGCAGGCTGTATGATCACGGAATCAAGACAATTGAGGACCTCAAGATCATCCCAGTCAACAAGCTGGCAGGGATTGATAAAATCGGCCCAACCATTGCAGATAATATTAAATCCCAACTCAAAAAAGTGAGATAATTGCAAGATTACATTATTGCCGGTGTGGCCGCATCGACAGTTGCATTTTTTGTCGTGTTGGGCATTATACCACCTTTGATCAAAAACCTGAGCAAGCG
>CAYOBG010000063.1:0-8127 GCA_964402265.1 uncultured Candidatus Nitrosotenuis sp.
GATTTGTTGCGCGCAGTTGGAATTAACCTTGAGATAAAGACACTACCAATCGGGGACTATATTGTAGCGCCTGAAACCATAGTGGAAAGAAAGAGCGTCTCTGACTTGATATCGTCAATATTTGATGGGAGGCTTTTTGATCAGTGCAATCGACTAAAGGAGCACTTTGCGCATCCTGTCATACTAATGGAGGGAAACGTGCAGGAAATAGAGCAAATCGTGGAAAACCCACTCGTGTTTTATGGGGCACTGGCTGCCGTTGCAATTGACTTTAAGATTCCAATAGTCCCGACTCCAAGTGCTACACACACTGCAAAGATGCTAGTGTCAATGTGCTCAAGAAAGGAGGCATTGCGCGGACCATTCTTGAAAAAAATCAAAAAATCTGATGACACGCAAAGGCAGCAGCTATCTGTTTTGTGCAGCCTTCCTGGAATTGGGGAAAAGTTAGCAACTCGAATGCTTGAAAAGTTTGGCTCGCCATCAAAGACACTTAATGCCTCACTGGCAGATCTTGCAAAAGTTGAAGGATTGGGCGAGGCTCGCGCCAAAAAAATAAAGCAAATGCTGGACAGGCAAAGCAAGCTACACAAAGAATCAAATCAGAAAACACTGGACCTCTAAAACATGTTAGTATCATACACATGGCTTAAAGAAAATCTAAATGATCCAAATCTTGTAATTATTGATACTAGGCCAAAAGTTTCCTATTCATATGGCCACATCCCAAATTCCATTTCACTTGTGGTTGACCAAATAATTAAGATCAGCCCAGACGGCGCGCATTTGGCACCGGATGAAAACATTTCTGTCTTGCTTGGCGAACTTGGAATTGATCACACCAAAACTGTTGTGGTAACAGGTGATCTGATGGACCCATCAGTGTTTCGCGTTGCCTGGACTCTAGAGTATTTGGGGCAGCAAAATACCCGAGTATTGGATATCAGTATTGGAACATGGCAAGGATTGGGCCTTGAGATGACTAGGGCTACAAAAAAATTAGCGCCAGTACAATTTGTCCCACAAATACGCAATGATATCAGAATAGAGGCAAAGGAACTGGAATCACTAATCGGCAAGGCAACAATTCTTGATGCAAGGACTCCTCAGGAATATTTTGGGGGGCACATTCCAAGCTCTGTTTTGTTTCCATTCACTGACGGAATAGGACAAACCGGCTCACTACTTGACACAAAAGAATCACTAGAGAACCTGTTTTCGCAAAAACAAATTACCCAAGACAAGGAGATCATTTGCTATTGCATGCATGGTCATAGAGCTTCAAGTTTATACTATCAGGCAAAGATTGCTGGCTTTGAAAGGGTGCGGTTGTATGACGGCTCTTTTATTGACTGGTATTCAAAGCGGCTTGCTCTTGAGTAGTTTCCTGTTTAACTTGTTTCCGCAATTTGGGCACTCTGAGATACCGGTAAATTCTTTCTTGCAGCCTGCGCAATAATGGACCCACCTGCCTACATCCTTGATCCCCTTTGTCATTATTGGGTTGACTATTAGCTTTAGATTTTTTGCAAGATTTGATACTGCAAAATCATCTGTGACTAGCCTGGAATTGAGCTGGTGTGCAAGTGCCACTGCTGAGAGGTCTGCCTTTGATAGTTTTTGAATGTCTCCAGTTTTTTTTGCCATGTCTGTGATGCGATTAAGGCTTGCAGCATCTGGGTCTTGTATTGTCAGCCTATCTGTCTGAAGTAAGATTTCTAGTGCACCGTGATTTTTTTTGATGTGTTTTATTTCCTCAAAGACTAGCGATGTTGTTAGGCCTGCATCACCTGATGCAAAGGGAACCCCTGCATAAAACGCACTTGCATCATAAACTCTAGACGCCAAGCTTGCCCATCTGTCTTAGTCCGCGCTTTTTTAGTCTCACAAAGACTGCGCGCTTTGGATGTTTCTTTATTACAATTGGCTCTTCAAAACCTGCAGTCTTGATGACTTGTGCATCCATCACAATGGTGGTGTCATGCGAGCAGATCACCTCGATTTTTTCATCTGGCACAACAATTGATGGCAGTAATCTTAACACTGGGGCAACTGGGGTTATGATCAAAATATCCAGGCTTTCGTGAAGTACTGGACCGCCAAGGGAAAACGAATGGCCGGTCGAGCCGCTCGGAGTTGAGATCATGACACCATCCATTTTGTGCTTTACGATATCATTTTGGAACTTGATCTCAAACTCTGCTGTCTTGGTTAAGTTTTGCCTGTTGATGTAGATTTCATTTAATGCGGCTGGAAATTCTTCGCCGCCAACTGATGCCACGACTCGGGTTCTTTTGTCAAACCAAACCTTGTTTGACTTGATGTCTGATATGGCAGCATCAATTTTGTCCAAGGTGATTTCAGATAATATGCCTCGGTTTCCGCCGACATTTATTGTCAAAATTGGGATTTCATTTGTAAGGCTGCGAAATGTACGAAGAGTGGTTCCGTCTCCTCCTAACGTTACTACCAAGTCAAGCTTTTTGTCGTTTAGATCATCAATAGAGTCCACTCTTTTTGCTCCTTCTACTGCTACTGGAGCAATGGTAAAGACTTCAGATTTGCCTGCAAGGAATTTTTTTGCAACCTTTTTAGCTGCATTTTCGGATTCCTCAGAACCAAACTTGGACACTATGGCAACTCGACTTAGTTTCAACCATTCCCCTTTGGGGCATTTCTTTAAAAAACATAATCATTACACTCACAAAAACAATTAATTATGAAATCAAATATGCCTAAATTGAAATGAGTTACGCATATCCTGAAGTGTTAACCGATACCGATTGGGTATCAAAAAATCCCCCAAGCGATAATACCAAACTAGTCGAAGTGGACTATGATCCAGAAAATGGATACAGAAAGGGCCACATTTCCGGAGCTAGCCTGATTTGGTGGAAGCGGGACATTAACGATCCAATAACTCGTGATATTATTGATAAAAAACAATTCGAAGCATTAATGTCAAAAAACGGCATAACGCAAGACAGCCAAGTTGTTCTTTATGGCGACTTTAACAATTGGTTTGCAGCCTTTGTGTTCTGGGTTTTCAAGTATTATGGCCACAAAAATGTCAAAATCATGAACGGTGGCCGCAAAAAATGGGAGCTCGAACAAAGACCATACACAACTGAAGAGCCAAAGATTGCGCCAGCCACATATGTGGCAATGCCTCCAGACGAGGGACTCCGTGCATACCTCTTTGATGTCAGACGGGCACTAGACAGAAAAGAAGTTGCACTAGTTGACGTACGATCTGCCAAAGAATTCACAGGAGAGATCACCGCACCGCCGGAATATCCAATGGAGCATGCGCAAAGAGGAGGCCATGTCCCAGGAGCACAAAACATTCCGTGGGCTACTGCCGTAAATGATGCAGATGGCACATTCAAGTCTGTAGCGGAACTGCAACAAAACTACACACCAAAGGGAATCACACCAGACAAGGACATTATTTGCTATTGCAGAATTGGCGAGCGATCATCTCACTCGTGGTTTGTTCTGAAATATCTGCTTGGATACCCACAGGTTCGAAACTATGATGGTTCCTGGACTGAATGGGGCAACATGATCGGAAACCCAGTAGAAAAATAAGTTGAGCCAAGAACTACCTGTTCTCAAAAAGGGCTCGTTTTATCTCATAAAGGACAGCCCAGATGATATCATAATGGAGGACAGGACAAAGCGCGGACTTACAGTACGGGAGCAATCCCTCGATGATGCCTATGAAGTCCTTGCAGACAAGGGCATGATCCACGACATGGATGGGATTGGGCACTGGGTTGGAATTAGGTGGTATTTTCCAAAAAAAGACTATGATCTGAATATGGTTCTAGAACATGCAGAAAAGATGGAAAAAAAATATACCGAACTTCGGGAGCTCACCTGTCCGGACGATTCCGAATAAATAAGGTTTAAAACCAATTCTGAGTGATTAGTAGTATGTCGCTGTTACTAAAAGATCGAGTTTACACGATGGAATCCCCAACTGCGAAAAGGGGCGTCTACCCATTACACGGATTCAAGCTTGGTCTGTATAGATTACCAATTAAACTAGAAGATCCACTGGAGATGAAATCTATTGTGGAGGGCCTCAAAAAGACCTTTACCATGGATTCCTTTGCAGACAGAATCTTTGCAACCTTTACTTGGACTGAGGAAAACATGCCAGACCCAGAGGCAAAGGGATACAAAAAAGTCGACCTGCCAATTACCGTTGAAATTGTATCGGGTGAGGTAATTGATATCATTTACCAGATTTTTCCACTGGAAAAATACGGAGACCCGCAATGGGTTATGGATTATCGCAAAAAGGCCGACTATTATGCAAAGATGATAATTGATACCATTCTACGAAACACCATTCTAGCAGACAAGATGATTGAATATTTTGTCAAGACAGAAAAAATGAAACAAGAAGCCGCAGAATTCAAGCTAGAAGAGATGACCCCACTTGCAAAAATTGTACCTGACGCAAAGCCAAAACCAAAAGAAGAAGTCGAAGTGGCAGTCGGGGCAGTTGCAATACCTTCCTCTGGACCTCTGGATGGTCCAAAGCCTGGCCCAATTGATGTGGAATACAAATCTCACATGCCTCCAACTGGAACCTTTACTGCTCCTGCCAGCAAGCATACCATCAAGACTTGGGGAAGAGTTGGGAGTGATAACAACAGGATGGGAGTCTGGGGAGAGTTTGTCTCAGTTGATTATGATATCTGTATAGCCGATGGCGGATGCATTGATGCATGTCCGGTAAATGTGTACGAATGGTTTGATACCCCCGGAAACACGGCATCTGGCAAAAAGCCACTGATGGCTCGCGAGCCTGACTGCATATTTTGCCTGGCATGTGAGGGAGTTTGTCCTCCACAGGCGATCAAAATCTTCCAGAGAAAATCCTAAATCATAAATGACCTAGTCTTAACTGACCAGTAATGGCGGTAAATCCATTCACTGTATTTGTTTTTGATATTTTCATATTTTCAGCGCTTTTGCTTACTGCGTATACTTTTAATTTCTATTATCTTGCGTTTCTGTCGATTCGACGAAAAGAAAAACACCCTACCATACAAATGGGCACGCCCTCGGTAACAATTCAGCTTCCGTTGTATAATGAAAAGTATGTTGCAGCAAGACTAGTTGACGCAGTATGTGCAATGGACTATCCAAAAGACAAAATGAAGATTATGGTCTTGGATGATTCCACTGATGATACAACTGACTTGTTGCACGTTTTGATCAACAAATACAAAAAAGACGGGTTCGATATAATGCACATTCGCAGGGGGACAAGAAAGGGGTACAAAGCTGGTGCCCTCAAATATGCAATGACTATAACCAACACCGAATATGTCGCAATCTTTGATGCTGATTTTATTCCGCCAGACTGGTTCCTAAAAAAAGCCATACCATACTTTGCAAAACCAAACATTGGCCTAGTCCAGTGCAGATGGGGACATGTAAATGAGAACTATTCGGCAATGACTCAAGCCCAGGCACTAAGCCTTGACTTTCACTTTTTGGTGGAACAAAGGGCAAAGAGCAACTCGCATCTGTACATGAACTTCAACGGCACTGCAGGAATTTGGAAAAGGGACTGCATAGAAGATGCCGGTGGGTGGCACACTGCCACACTAGTAGAAGATCTGGACTTGAGCTATAGGGCACAGATGAAAGGATGGAAGTGCGTATTCATTGAAGACATTGTAGTTGATGCAGAACTCCCAGTTCAGATGAATGCGGCAAAAAGACAGCAGTTTCGATGGGCAAAGGGTGCAATCCAGTGCGCAGTCAAGTTGCTTGGAGACATTGTAATAAAAAGAAACATTCCAATTGAGACAAAAATTCAAGCCTTTGTACAGCTGACGCGTCACATTGGATATCCGCTTTTGCTAATTCAGTTTTTGGCGTTGCCGATTCTTTTAGCTGCTAATTTCAATTTACACGTTCTAAAATTTGTGCCGGCACTAACCATCGCTACTTATCTTGCGATGGGACCGTTTGCATATCTTGTTGTGATATACAACTTGTGGGGGCAAAACTGGAAACAAAAGGCAAAGGTTCTGCCGTTCTTGCTGATTTACTCTGCTGGTATGTCTGTGAATAACACCGTGGCAGTATTTGATGGAATATTTGGCAAAAAGAACGAGTTTCTTAGGACTCCGAAATATGGTATAATAAAAAACACCGATGACTGGCGTGATAAGGCGTACAATCTGCCGTTTACAAAGACCACACTACTTGAGATATTTTTCGGAGTGTATGGTTTGATGGGAATTTTGATTGCGATATTCTCAAAGAACCCCGTGTTTGCCCCAATAATTGCGATACCTACGATCGGCTTTTTCTACGTGGCGTACCAGAGCCTCTCGCATTCCAGATTTAAAAGAAATAAATCAGAGAAAAAAAGAACAAGAACGGAAAAAATGGCAGATAGCTACTACAAAATTGCACTGATTGGAATGTTTGCAATCATATCATTTGGTGCATACATGGCATACCAGGGATATCAGACTGATGTTTATCCACTGGATTTGTCCCGTGGATACTTGGATAGAATCGCAACGGGCGGTGATCCGCAGTTGATGTTACAAGACCTCAACGCGATAAAAGCAACCCTGCCAATAGAAGGTAACCCAGTATGGATATTTCCAACAGATACTACTAATTTTGGACGAATCCAGGCAGACGTTGACTCTTTGATTGAATCTATGGAATCTATCAAAAATGAGCCAAAGAACTCTGTTGTGTATAGTGTTGCAATGTCTGACCTTCACTTGAGGGCAATTCAGATACGACAAAACCTAATGGATGCAACCCCATACATGTATGCAAGTTTTTCAAATATCGTGTTTAGCTCAATTTGGATTGCGGCAATACTTGGAATATTTGCAATTCTAAAGAGAAAGAAAGATCAGCTTAGCGCTTATGACAAACTAGAAGATGTCTAGCCTCTGATTTTTGATAGTAAAGTTACTTTCTTTTCAGTCTCAGTTTCTTGCTGAACTGGCTCGTCTGATTCTAGCTTGAACTTGGATATAGTTGATTGAAGCTGGTTTGATAGCTCTGATAGCTGGTTTGCAGTAGATGCGATTTCTTGAGTTTGCGCAGTCTGCTCTTCTACTGCAGCAGATGCTTCCTCAGTGGCTGATGCATTTTCTTCTGCAACAGCTGCAATGTCTGCAGTACTTGCAGAAACTGATTTGAATTTGGTGACCTCTTCTTGAGTGGAATCTGAGAGTCGCTTTATGTTCTCTGCAATGTTTTTGATCTGGTTTGCTATGTTATCTAGTGACTTTAGTGATGATTCTATGACTAGTTTCCCTTGGTTTACCTCGTTTGAGCTGGTTTCAATATCTTCAACTACAAGCTGGGCGTCTTCCTGGATTTGTTTTAGCTTTTGGTCGATCTCCTCAGAAGATCTGGCAGAGCTTTCTGCGAGGCGTCTTACCTCATCTGCTACTACTGCAAATCCACGACCTGCCTCACCTGCTCGTGCAGCCTCAATTGCCGCATTTAGTGCCAACAGATTTGTCTGGTCAGCTATTTGTCTTATTGCGTCTAATACCAATGTGATCTCGCTTGTTTTTTGTGCAAGACTTCGCACCTTTGTTGCTGAATTGTTTGTGACCTTGATGATATTGTTCATGCGCTCATTTGCCTCCTTTGCAGATTCCGCGCCTCGCTCAGACAAAACACCGACTTGTTTTGTTACTTCTACGGAATCTACTGCATCTACTGCCAGCTTGTTCATCGTAACGGATAACTCCTCAACAATTTGTTTTGATTTCGATAGACTTTCGGCTTGTGAAGTGGAGCCTTTTGCAACTTGATCTATTGTAGATGCTATTTGTTGAACTGATGATGTTAATTCAGAACCGGACGCTGCAACTTGTTGTGCGCTGGCTGAAACTGACTGTGACGCGGTTTGCACTTGGGAAATTGTTTCCCTTAGGTTTGATATCATTTGTCTTTCTGCTTCGAGTAGCTTACCAATTTCATCGCCTGACTTTGATTCCTTGATTGAATAGCTGAGATCGCCTTGGCTTATCTTGGTTGCAATCTCTGTTGCCCTGACAATTGGTTTTGTAATTCTTCGTGAAATGAAATATGCAAATATGCCAACACCTG
>CAYOBG010000064.1:0-8060 GCA_964402265.1 uncultured Candidatus Nitrosotenuis sp.
TCTTCTAGGTTTACGCCCTCAGATAGCGGCATCTTTGAGGTAAGGATTTTGATTATCTCTAGTCTGCCCTTTTCGTCTGGCTGTTGCACATACAATACTGGCTCAAGTCGCCCTGGTCTGAGCAATGAGTTGTCCAAAAGATCTGGCCTGTTTGTAATTCCAATTACTATGACTCTGGATGGTCCGCTTTCCTCCATTTCTGTTAGGAGCTGGCTCAGGATTGTCTGGCCAATCCCGACTTCCTCACCTGACTTTATTCTTGCAAGTGAGTCCATTTCATCAAATATCACAATGCATGGCGCAGATGTCTTTGCCTTTCTAAAGATCTCACGGATTGCCTTTTCTGATTCTCCAACCCATTTTGATAGGATTTCAGGTCCCCGAACTAAGATCATATTGCTACCGCTCTCTGTTGCAACTGCACGTGCAAGCAATGTCTTGCCACATCCTGGTGGTCCATACAACAAGATTCCGCGTGGCGGCTTGATTCCCATATTGTAGAATTTCTGTGGTTCCTTTAGTGCAACTATGATGTTGTCTTGTAGGGTCTTTTTGACATCGTCTAGGCCGCCAACGTCGCGCCAAAAGACCTTTGGTCGCTCCACATAGAACTCCCTCATTGCAGTTGGCACCACCTCATGCATTGCATCGTAAAAGTCGGCAATTCTAATGTCCATTGACTGCAATATCTCTGCAGAGACTTTTTCAGTCTCTAGATCAATTTCCGGTAAATATCTCCTAATTGCCTTGAGTGCGGCTTCTCTGCAAAGTGACTTGATGTCTGCGCCTGTGTATCCGTGCAATTCACCTGCCAGTCTTCGAATCTCGACATCTTCTGCAATTGGCATTCCTCGTGTGTGAATCATCAAAATTTCCAATCTGCCGTCAACATTTGGAACAGAGACCTCGATTTCCCTATCAAATCTTCCAGGCCTTCTCAGTGCTGGATCAACGCTGTCTGGCCTGTTTGTTGCTCCAAGGACAACTACGTTTCCTCTGTCTGTTAATCCGTCCATTAGCGCGAGAAGCTGAGCTACTACTCTTTTTTCGACATCACCGTACGCTTCTTCTCTTTTTGGAGCAATCGCGTCGATTTCATCGATGAATATTATGCTTGGTGAATTGTCCTTTGCTTCTTTGAAGATGTCTCGAAGCTTTGCCTCTGTTTCTCCATAATACTTGTTCATTATTTCAGGACCGTTAATTGAAAACATGTTTGCCTCTGACTCTGAGGCCAAAACTTTGGCAATGAGTGTCTTGCCACATCCAGGTGGACCGTACAATAGTATGCCACTGTGTGGCTCTATCCCGAGCCTGTCGAAAATCTCTGGGTGTCGTAGTGGCAGCTCCACTATCTCTCGCATTATTTTTATCTCATTTTTTAGGCCGCCGACCTCGTCGTATGTTACTCGAACCTTTTTGTCAATTGCCTTGTCAGCAGAAATAACAAAGTCTGTAGTCTTGTCTATTGTTACGATTCCCTTTGGGGCTATCTTGCTAATCTTAAAATCCATTGGGTTGCCCAAGATCATAACGGAGATTTCATCTCCCTGGTAGAATGGCAATCCCTTTAGCCTGTTTTTGACAAAATCGGTAAACTCCTTGTCTACTGTTACTACATCTGATACTGGTACCAGTACGATTGATTTTGCAACCTTTGCGGTTGCTTTTTTGATTTTAACAATGTCGTTTAGTGCGCTACCAATGTTTTTTCTTGTTTGGCCGTCCACTCGAACCATGTCTGGAAACTTGTCATCCTCATCTGTAGGCCATGCAACTGCGCAGCTAGTCTTCTTGCCAACTATTTCTATAATATCACCAGGACTTGCTTTGAGATAATCCATCGCGTCAGGTCCGATTCTTGCGCGCTTTTTTCCGACGTCTCTTTGCTTTGCCTCGCCGACCCGCATTTGCAAAGGTTCGTCTTTTTTAGCCACTAGGGGATCACTTCACATCGACTGACTTGCGACTCATGTTAAGGACCTCAAATTCACTTACTCCATCAACTGACTTGACAGTGCTTTCAAGCATGTCCATCTGTCCTTCTTTGTCGTCCAAGTCAAACTCTGCTTTTAGAAAGAATAGACCAAAAGCTAAAGGCTCTTTAGTATATTTTCCCATTGTGATACCGCCTTCCATCTTGCCTTGAATTTTCTTTGCCAGATCATCCAGATCGATTTCAGTTCCTACTGGAAGGATCTTGGTAATTAGTAGTAGTCGTGCCATGGTTTATGGTCCTGAAAACTTGCAAGATGTGCATGTGTATGTGCGTGCTGCCTCTCTACAACTTTGACATCTCCACATCAAAACTGCACCGCATTCTGGGCACATGAATTTGACGCACTTGTCGTTTGGCATGATATGCTTGTTGCAACAACTGCATATTGGAAGGGTCAATGACGCTGACATGTTGCTGTCTTTTTTAAAAGTCCATTTATAGCTTACCTATGGCATTTTGAACTAGCTGAGAAGCTTTCGCACTTCCCCACCAAAAATCGTCTGTGCAATTTTCAGTGAGCCCTTGATGCCAAGCATTTTCACAATTGCAGATGTGTGAAAATCAAAATCATCATTGCTTGAAATATCTGAGATCATCTCTGGAGTGATTGCAGAAAATATTTTATCAATTGTGGGGTTGTCCAGTCGCTCCAGCATTTTTCTTGCAAAAAGCTGTTTTTCAAATTCTTTGCCAAACTTTTGTTTCCATGCCTTTTGGTATGTTTTAAGATCGTCTTGGTTTTTTGACTTGAGAAATTCTGAGATTGCTCTTCCTGCCATGATTCCTCCTACCCCGCAAGAGTAAATGCCTCCAGCAGTAGTTGGCTTTGATTGGCCTGCAGCATCTCCTACAATTACTGTATTGCCTGAAACAAAATCATCAATTGGACCATTAACCCAGATTGGGGCAAAGACTTTGCGAATTATGGAGTGCTTTCCTTTTTCTTCTAGAAACTTTTCTATTGCTGATGTGGCATTGATTCCCTTTCCGGCAACCCCTATCTTCCCCATTCCATTGTCTGCAGGTATGACCCAGGAAAAAAATCCCGGATATTTCTGAGAATCAAAATTTACCTCGACTAGTCCTTTTTGGATCCAGTCTGCATAGATTTCATATTGGGCAGATTGGAGCGTGCCGGTGCGATCCTTTTGTATTATGGATGATACTCCTCTTGCATCAACTAGAATCTTAAAGTCAAATGTACCCGCGCTTGTGATTGCCTGATTACCCCTGACTTCTTTTAGCGAGGTTTTTGATTTTATTTCTGCACCATTTTTTTGCGCTTGGTGTGCAATTTGCTTATCAAGCTCGCGTCTGTTTATGACAATTACATTTTGCTTTCTTGCATCAACGTCTAGTGTTTTACCAGAAGGTGAGTGAAGCTGAGCCTTTTGTATCTGGGAATCGAGTGTTTTCGTAGATGGTATTATCCCCAAGTCTTCAAGGCCTGATACTGAGACCAGTCCCCCACAGTGCTCTGGGGTCCCAATCTCAAAATCCTCCTCAATTACCAACACAGAATTTCCAGCCTTTGCTATCTCTCTTGCGCAAAAAAGGCCTGCAACGCTTCCGCCTGCTACTATGACATCAAAAGACATTTTGTTGTTTTACTCCCAGTTCACTTTAATTCATTTCGGGGATTTGCAAAGTTTTTCAATGTGGTGTGTATGGTATGGTTGTTGGGCTCTATAAAGCAAGTAATTATTGTACGGGCAGACCTTGGGATGGGCAAGGGCAAAATTGCTGCCCAAGTCGGACATGCATGTGTTCTTGGAGCAGAAAATGTCCGCAAGTCCAAACCAGAATGGTTTTCGAAATGGTGGGGAGGACAAGCAAAAATTGTACTCAAGGTAAATTCTGAAAAAGAGTTACAGGAAATCAAAGAATCTGCAATAGATTTGGGATTGCCGTGGGCAGAAGTAACTGATGCAGGCCACACGCAAATTGCCCCGGGGACATTTACCTGTATGTCTATCGGACCTGCACCGGAAGAGCAAATCGACAAAATAACAAGCGAGCTAAAGCTGCTTTAATCCCAGAATAGATATAATGTGGTAAGAAAAATCGTCACTTGTGAAAAAGAAGGTAAAGGGTCTAATCGTTGCAGGGTTTTTTGCAGTAATCTTACTTACATCAACACTTACTATAGCATTTAGTAACAATACTGCTCCACCGCAAAACCCTGATGAAAAAGTCACCATCACTGGAACCCCAGCAGACAATTTCCCTGATGTAGAGAGGCCCAAGTTTTGTGGGATGAGTGATGCAAAATCAACACCATATGTACGGGAATTCAAGATTCCAACTGACTGCACACAGCCTCTAGCAATTACTATTGATCCACAGGGAACTGTTTGGTTTGCTCAAACAAATACTGGAAAGATTGCCAAATTTGATCCTACTACGGAATACTTTACAGAATATCCAAACCCTGACTGGCCTGCAAACGGCCGTACCATGATTTGGGGCATGGATTATTCTTATGATGGAAATCTCTGGTACACTGATGATTCGTTTAACTCAATTTGGAAGTTTTCAACGTCTGACGGCATGTACGAGCGAGCTGGCTTTCCAACTATAGAAAACTCGTTACCTCAACAAGTTCGAGTCAAAGGAACGCAGCTAATCATAAACGACTTTTACGAAGGAAAGATTAGTCTTTATGATACAACACAAACTGAACAAAACAAAACATACACAAACATTCCATCTCCACTTACAGGTTCTTTTGTTGGTGGATTTGATGTGGACTTGGACGGAAACATTTGGTACACAAACTGGCTTCTAAGGCAGGGTGGTGCATTGGTAAAATTTGACTATAACAAATTCAACGAGTTTGTCGCACAAGATACTGGCCGAAACGTAACTGTAATTGACTTTTCCAAAGCATTTGAGCTTCCAGCATCAATTGGTGCACCAAACGGCCTAAGTGCTGATGGGCAAGGAAACATTTGGATTGCAGACACTGCTAGCAGCTCGTTTTACAAATTCACAGAATCAGATGAGAAATTTACAAAATATGTAACCCCTGATGCACCGCTATCTACATATGGAAATGCAACAGGTGTGATCAAAATGCCTGTATCCCAGCCATACTGGACACAAATTGAGGGCAACAAGCTTGTCTTTAACGAGCAGGCGTCAAACTCGTTGGCAGTCTTTGATATTGAGCAAGAATCACTTGTAGAATATCTGGTACCATCAAAGAATCCTGGCTGGGCTGACTGTGGAATGGATTTGGATTGTGGCCTGGCTCAAGTGTTTGGTTTTAAGATGTCTGGGGACAAGATCTGGTTTACAGAATGGGTTGAGAACAAAATCGGCGTAGTTGATTTGGCAAAACCGCTTCCACTATCAGTATCTGTGTCACAAAAAGAAATCGCAATTCCACGTGGTGAGAGTGCACAAATAGACCTAATAGTTGATTCCACTACAAACGCCTCAATTCTATCCAAGGCGACATCTGAATTCTCTGATATTACTGTGCAAATTCCAACAAGTGATATTTCAGAATCGCAATCAATTCTGGTTTCAATTATTACCAGTCAGTCAGCACTGCCTGGCTCGTACAAGGTTTTGCTTTCTGCAAGAGCAAACGATGTCACAGTATCCCAGTTTGTCACAGTAACCATAACGCAGTGATTCCAAAAATAGACTCTGATATTGGCATTATAATATACACTACAAATTTTTCTGGCTGTGGCGGAAAAATTAGAACAAAATTTGAAGACTTTGAAGTATCCGAGGTGCTGAACAAAAAAACTCTGGACTCTTTATCTGGACAAGACGGATATGCTGTATACAGACTGAAAAAATCAGGCCTTGACACAAATCACGCACTGGATTTGATATTTAGAAAGACTGGAGTTCGACTAAAGGCGCTAGGCCTCAAGGATGCATCTGCAATAACTGAGCAATATGTGTGCTCTATGGGCCAAAACAAGTCTTTGCCGAATTATTCTGACGGTAAGGTATCGCTTGAAAAAATCGGGTTTGCAAAAAAACCCTTGTCTGCAAAGGACATGATTGGAAATAGTTTTGTCATCAAAGTTGATGGTGCAAGGCCTGAGATTGCAACTTTTACAGAACATGACAAGATACTGAACTTTTATGGATATCAGAGATTTGGCTCAAAAAGACCTGTCACGCATCTAATGGGAAAGGCAATCATACAAAAAAGATTTTCAGATGCAGTTGGACTGCTCTTATCATACACATCAGAATATGATTCGGAACAAAACACCAAGATCCGCAAGGAAATGGAAGATCCATCTAACTATTCTGAAGTCCTAAAAACAATTCCTCCGCAAATGGACCTTGAAAGAACCATACTAGAGGAAATGATAGCGCATGGTGATCCTCAAAAGGCACTGCACAAACTACCAATAGGAATTCGGCGACTCTATGTTGAGGCATACCAGTCATTTTTGTTTAATCTCACGATAAGTGAAGCATACAAGTACGGAGAAGACTTGTTTGCACCACAACAAGGCGATGTGTGCTTTGATAAAAACGCAAACCTTGGGAAATATGACATGAAAGATGATCAAAAATTAGCAATTCCAATTGTTGGATATTCGTATTTCAAAAAAACCCGATTTGATTACCACATATCAAAAATACTCACACAAGAGCAGGTGCGCTATCAGGACTTTTACCTAAAGGAAATGCAGGAAGTATCAAACGAGGGCGGGTTTCGCAGCTCTGCCATTAACTGCACTGGTTTTGCAGTCAAGGGCGATACGGTACGATTTACACTGGGGCGCGGATCGTTTGCGACCATGGTAATGCGTGAAATAATCAAGCCAGAGTGCCCGCTTGAGGCTGGCTTTTAAAGAAATTAGCTCAGACGTGAATTGATTTTAATAATAATTTAATACCTATAATTTTAGGCAAGAATTAATCATGAAACATGGCGAGATCTCAAGTGGAAATGCGCAGGTCTCTATAATCATTCCAACTTATAATGAATCACAGAACATTCTCAAAATTCTAAAGTCAATTGAGGACAATTTGCCAGAGAATACAAAAGCTCAGACAATAATAGTAGATGATAATTCTCCAGATGGAACGGGCAAGCTAGTGGAAGAATATCTGCAAAATGTCAAAAGAATTGCAAATCACACCATCGAAGTAATCAACCGAAAGACAAAGGACGGCCTCTCCTCAGCTATTCTGAAGGGAATCCAGTTTGCAACTGGAAACACCATAGTAGTAATGGATAGCGATTTGTCCCATCCTGCAAGCCTTTTGCCAAAAATGATTGATGCCTTAAAGCATCCAAAATATGACATTGTAATTGCATCTAGATATGTAAATGGCGGAGCAATTGTCGGCTGGACAAGAAAACGCAAATTCCTATCAAAACTCGCAACCGTTATTGCAAAGAGAGGCCTAGGTGTTGGCGCAAAAGACCCGATGTCTGGCTTTTTTGCATTCAAAAAGCCCGTGATTCAAGGACTGAGCTTTGATGCAATAGGATACAAGATGCTACTTGAAATCCTAGTCAAGGCAAAAAACGCAAGTATTCTGGAAATTCCTTACACCTTTACAAACAGAGAATTTGGAAAAAGCAAGCTTGACTCCAAGATAGCGTTTGGATATCTCAAGGCAGTATGGAAATTATACCGATATGGAAAAGATGCAGTAAGGGAGGAAAAGCGGGCCTCTGTGAGCTTTTTGTCAAAGGCGGGAAGGTTCTATTCAATTGGCGCAGTAGGTCTTGCAATAAACTATCTGGTATCGTCATTGTTTAGCGGCGTGGTATCAAACATGTGGTACCTGCACGCAACAATAATTGGAATTGCAGTATCGATGTCTGGCAACTTTATCCTAAATAAAATATGGACATTTGAGGACCGCAACTTTGAGGCAAAGCACACTGCCATTCAATACACAAAATTCATCGGATTTAGCTCCCTTGGCGCACTAGCACAACTTGCAATGGTGTATCTACTAGTTGACCACTACAAAATTGACTATCCAATTGCCCTGGTTTTGGCAGTAGCAACAAGTGCACTGAGCAACTTTATCCTAAACAAAAAGTGGACATTCAAAGAAA
>CAYOBG010000065.1:0-8039 GCA_964402265.1 uncultured Candidatus Nitrosotenuis sp.
TCCTGTGCCAAGCCGCACTCGTAGACTACTTTTGGTGCCCTGTGTGGAGGAACTGCAATTAATAGATCAAAGCCAGCAGTGGTACCATTCTCAAACGTCATTTGTTTTTCCTCTATGAATATGGTCTTGCAGTTTCCATGGAATCGGATCTTTTCTTTTTCTATCATTTCTAATAGCTGCTTGCTTACCTCAGGTCCCGCCGCAGGGAGTGTGATTGGTGCTGGGCTGTAAAAGTCAACCTCGATTTTGTCTCTAGTCTTTTGCTCTTTTAGCATTGAATCAATGATTAGTGCTGCCTCAAATGGTGCTGGCGGGCACTTGTAAGGCATTCCAGTTATCACAAAGGCAAGTTTTCCTGATTTCATCTCTAGGATTTTCTGACGGATTCTTGGCCCATCATCTAGATCATACAATACCAAGCCATTTTCAGGCAAGCCCGGAACTTTTTTTGGAGCAAACTCCACTCCTAATGCCACTATCAAATAATCATAGAAAAATTCCTTGGTTTGGGTTTTGACTTTTTTCTGCTTTAGATCTATTTTCGTTATCTCTTCATTTACAAATTCAATTCCCTTTTTCGTAATATTCTGCAAGGGCTTTTTTGATGTCTCAAACTTTCTTGTGCCCTTTATGATCCAGAGCTTGACTAGGTCCATCATGAAATAGTCTTTTTTGTCAATGACTGTAATTTTGGCATCAGGCAGGTTAGTCCTTAGTTCGTTTGCTGCCGCTAGTCCCCCAAATCCCCCGCCTAAAATCAAAATTTGTTTTTGCATTAGCGCTCTTGCGTGGTAGGCCTAATCAAAATCTCATTTACGTTAACATGTGGCGGTGAATCCACTGCATACAAAATGGCGTTTGCAATGTCTGATGCCTGCAGTGCTTCCATCTTTTTTGCAGATTCCACAAATGCCGCAAGTGATGCATCAGTTATGGTGTTGGTAAGCTCTGTTGCAACAACGCCTGGTTCCACACATGTAACCCTGATGCCAGAGCGCAAGCTGAATTCCTGTCGCAGCCCTTCACTTAGTGCCGCTACTGCGTGCTTTGTTGCGCAGTAAACTGAGCCTGCCGGGAATACAATTCTTCCCGCAACCGATGAAATATTGACAATGTGTCCGGATTTTTTCGCATAAAGATGCGGAATAACAGCTGCAGTACAATACAGAACGCCTTTGATGTTTACATCAATCATTTGATCCCATTCAGAAATTTTGAGGTTTTTGAAAAAGCTCAGCGGCATTAATCCAGCATTATTTACCAGAATATCCACTGTTCCCCATTTTTTTATCACGCCTTCAACAAACGAATCGCATTCAGATTTTTTGGTGACATCAAGTTTTTGTACAAAGACTTCGCCGCCAGATTTTTCAATTTCTGATTTCAGTGCCTCTAGTCGATCAGTTCTTCTTGCACCAATTGCAACTTTGGCTCCTGCTTTGGATAGTGCAATTGCGGTTGCATGGCCAATTCCGCTTGATGCACCAGTAATAATTGCGATCTTGCCGTTTAGCATGTAACGATTCTTCAAGTTCGTTGTTTTATGTTTTTAGTTTTTACAGTTTATTAGAAGAATTATTCCACCAAAAATCATTGAAGAAAGCAAATTGCGCTTATTGCGGAAACGAGACTGATCTTCCCTTTGAATGCAATTACTGCAGAGACGAGTTCTGCTCAGAGCACCGACTGCCAGAAGAGCATAGGTGTGTGAAACTCAGTTCCATTCGCGCAAAGCGATTCGGGGAGAATAAAGTAATCAGACAGAAAAAGGGATTTCTAAGTAGGCTCTTTGGCCGCTAGTGGTTGCCCTAGAGAGTAACACGACTCATGGGTTTAATTCATGATATCAAAAATTTTCAAAAACTGCCTAGTTCTGCATAATTCTAGTAGATTGATCGTCCGGGCTTTATCTTGGCAATTTTTGCCTGATACAATAATGCAGCAGCTAGAACAAACAATACCAATGCAGTGAGCCAGTGCGCCGTAATCAAGCTGAGATATGCAATTCCAAAGCCAATAGAGACTAGTGCCTGTGTTACAAGTTTTGCCCAGTTTACGAGCTTGATTGCCCTTGCAACCATTTCCACTACAAATAACCCTGCAACCGGATATATCGTCAATAAAACAAAATCAATTACGTCAATGCCTGTATGCGACATTATTCCTGCACGCCAAGTTTGACTGTGATGTTTTTTGCAATCAATGCTTGAGCGTTTTCGTTTGGAATGGTAGCAATTTCTTCTGCCTTGTATGGGCCATATTTGCTGTAATCAGCCCCGACGAACTGATCAAAGTCCTTTAGGAACCGCACCGTTATGGGCTTGGTCTTGTGTTTTTTTGAGACGGACTCTAGCAGTTTTGTTCTGCCGTTTAGTGTAGCAGAAAGGATGAGCTCTTTTCTTTCCTGCTGGTCCTGGAGCGACTCTAGTACAAATTTTTCCTCATCCAAAAGATTTGTCAGGTCCATGCCACCATGGCTCACCTTGCTAGTTCTTGTCTTGAGTAGTAAGGTTGTGATCAGAGTTATCATTTCCACTAATCTGTTTTTTATCTTGCTTTCAGCTCCGTCGTATGCTTCGCTTTTGAGCTTGCCAAGATACTCTGAGAGTGCAAGATAAAATTGAGAATCGATTTCTTGCACAGTATCGTTTTCAATTTCTCTAACTAGAATTGCATACAATGAATTTAGATCAATTTTTTTTGTTTCTGACATTAAGCACCTGAATCCTTAAATGCGAGGGTTCTTCGTGTAAATCTGAAGGGACAAACTTGCCATATAAAGTAATTCACGGCGAAACAACTCAGGTCAAGTACTCTCCAGATGAAGTCTTTGCAAAAATAAAACACGAAAACATTCGATTTATCGATTTACAATTCTCAAGCCTAGTCGGCAGATACCACCACACAACCATATCTGCAGATACGTTTACCCCGGACCAAATGAAGGACGGGCTGCCAAAGCTTGACGGCTCGTCAATTGTCGGATTCACAAATGTCGATGATTCCGATTTGGTTCTCAAGCCAGATCCTAACACATTTGCAATCATTCCATGGGTTACTGAAAAAAAGACAGCAAGGCTAATCTGTGATGTTTATTGGGGCAGGGGACGTGGAAGACTAGAGCGCGACCCAAGAAGCATAACACAAAGAGCAGAGGAATATCTCAAAACGCAGGGCTTTGATTTTAGTTATTGGGGTCCTGAGGTAGAGTTTTTCGTATTTGATAAAGTCCAATGGGATGTTCTTACTCCATACAAAGGACAGTCATATTCCATAGAATCAAAGGAAGCGCCGTGGAGCCAGGAAGGAACCGGCTATCCAATGGGATTGCAGGAAGGCTACTATCCAAGCACTCCTTCAGATACACTAACTGACTTTAGAAATGACTGTGTAGATGTATTGAATGAAAATTTCGGCATTCTATGTGATAACCATCACCACGAGGTGGCAACTGCCGGCCAATGTGAGATTGACATCAAGTTTGATTACATGACAAATGCCGCAGACGGCGCACAAACCTACAAGTATGTCGTAAAGAACATAGCTCAAAAGTTTGGCAAAGTAGCCACTATGATGCCCAAGCCCGTATCCATGGATGCAGGCTCTGGAATGCACACAAACGTGAGCCTTTGGAAAAACAACAAGAACGCATTTTTTGACAAGGACGCAAAAGACGAGATAAGCCAGGTTGGCAGATATTTCTGCGGTGGCATTCTAAATCATGCAAGAGCACTATGTGCAATTACAAATCCAACTACAAACTCGTATCACAGATTGGTGCCAGGCTATGAGGCCCCAGTGTATATCGCATGGAGTCCAAGTAACAGATCAGCTGCCATCAGGGTTCCAGAGCACTTTAGAGGAGAAAAATACGCATTCTTGAAGCGATTCGAGTATAGAGCACCAGACCCATCATCAAACCCATATCTAGTATTTTCCGCAGTATTGGCAGCAGGTCTTGATGGAATCAAGAAAAAGATGGACCCAGGCGATCCAGTGCTTGAAAATATCTATCACATGACAAAAGAAGAGCGTGCAAAGCGCGGAATCAAGACAGTTCCAGCAAATCTAGGTGAGGCACTAGACGAGCTTGAAAGTGACAGAAAGTTCCTCAATCCGATTTACTCTAATGATATAATTGATAAAATAATAGAGTTGGGCAGAAAAGATCACCGTGAGATCTCAATTAGGCCTCACCCACACGAGTTCTATCTGTACTTTGATGTCTAGGCTAGCGGTCTGCCAGTGAACTGCAAAATATAGTATAATGATATAGCAATTAGGCCAAATCCAATTCCGATATAGATTCCGCGCTTTTTATCAGATGTGGCAGCCTTATACACCATAATTGCGCCGGCTAGGCCTACAAACAAAATGATCACACCAAGAATTGTAAAGTCAAGTGTCCCTCCCTGAACGAAAGGATAGAAAACACCTGAAAGCAGCGCAAAGAATGCTACCAAGTACGCATACTTGACAGATGTGATAATCTTGGTTGCGCCACTCAACGGTTTTTTTAAAAATTCTTAGGAAATAAACGTTTGATGTCTTTGCGGCATTTACATGTCCATGCCCATATCGCCCATGCCACCCATTCCTGGCATTCCGCCCATACCTCCCATGCCACCCATTCCTGGCATTCCGCCCATACCTCCCATGTCGCCTCCTGGTGGTCCGGCAGATTTTGCGATTGCAATAACATCATCAATTCTTAGTAACATGCAAGCAGCCTCAGTTGCAGCAGAAACAATTTGGTTCTTTACTGCCAAGGGCTCTATGATTTCACTTGTCTTCATGTTTCCAACCTTTCCTCTCATAACATCAACTCCGGTCCATTTTTCTCCCTTGAGTTGCCTTGAGCGCAGGTTTGTCAAAGTATCAATCGGATCCATTCCAGCATTTTCTGAAAGTGTGAGTGGAATTACCTCTAGCGAGTCTGCGAATTTCTCAACTGCCAGCTGCTCTCTTCCTTCTAGGGATTTTGCCCAGTTGCGTAGTCTTGTTGCAGCATAGGTTTCTGGTGCTCCGCCTCCTGCAACAATTGATGGGTTTTCCATTACGTCTTTTACTACCATTAATGCGTCGTGAACTGATCTTTCAACCTCGTCTACAACTCTTTGTGAGCCTCCTCGTAATAGTAATGTTACAGATTTTGGATTCTTGCATCCCTCAACGAATACCCATCTGTCTTCTTCGATTTTGCGCTCTTCGACTTGTTGTGCAGCTCCAAGATCTTTTTCAAAGAGATCATCCAGGTTTGTTACAATTCTTGCGCCAGTTGCTTTTGCAAGTTTTGTCATGTCTGATTCCTTTACACGTCTTACTGCTAAAATTCCTGCTCGCGCCAAAAAGTGTTGAGCCATATCATCAATTCCTTTTTGACACAGCAAAACATTTGCTCCAGAGCCAATTACTTTGTCAACCATGTTTTTGAGCATTCTGTTTTCTTCGTCTAAGAATGTCTTCATTTGTTGTGGGTTTGAGATGTTAATTTTTGCATCAAACTCTGTCTTGTCGATTTCAAGTGCGTTATTGATTAGTGCGATTTTTGCCTCTGCAATTTTCTTTGGCATTCCGCCGTGAACGACTTCTTTGTCAAGCACTATACCCTCAATGAGTATAGAGTCCTTCATAGAGCCACCTGCCTTTTTCTCTACTTTGACATCGTCTTGGTCAACTGTGAACTTGCCTGTGTCTTTTTCGGCAACTGCAACCACTGCCTTTACAATTAGTTCCGCTAGATGGTCAGACTCTTTTCTGACTAGCTTTGTTTGCATTGAGGTTTTTGCAATTTTCATCAGAATGGATTTGTCATTGCCAGTTACTTCTTCTGCAATTTCTTTTAAGAATTGTATTACTTTTTTCTGTGCTTTTCTGTATCCATCTACAATTACGGTTGGATGAACATTTTGGTTTATCAGAGATTCAGCATGCTCTAGTAGGGCACCTGCCAGGATAACTGCAGATGTTGTTCCATCGCCCACTTCATTATCAGTAGTCTTGGAGATTTCCACTAGCATTTTTGCTGCTGGGTGCTGGACATCGATTTCCTTGAGAATTGTAGCACCGTCGTTTGTGATGGTGACATCGCCTAAGGAATCAACTAGCATTTTGTCCATGCCTCTTGGGCCTAAACTGGAATGTACTATTTCGGCAATAATTTTGGCTGCCGCAATGTTATTTTTTTGGGCCTCGCGACCTTTGTTTTCAGTCGAGCCTTCTTTTAGTAAAATTACAGGTAAGTTTCCTTTTGGTATTTGTGTACTCATGTCGATCGTGAATCTTATTTTTCCCTTTTTATACTTTGTTTGTAAGGTATGATTCTAAAATGACGATCGAAATTTTTTGACCTAGGTTAATCGCTGTTTTTAAATTGGGACAAAAACTGCCAAAAGCATGGCAAAGTCTGCATACAAGGCTTCCTACAAAAAAATTCTCTCAGATCTGCAAGAGCACAACAAGTGGTTTGAAAACTCTATACCTCTTATTGCCAGTGAAAATGTTCCCAGTCCTGCAGTAAAAGAAGCCTTGCTGTCCGATTTTGGCAATCGTTATGCAGAAGGCTGGCCAGGCGAGCGTGTTTACGCAGGCTGTGTCTATATCGATAAGGTTGAAATCGAGTGCATGAATCTGGCAAAAAAGCTATTCAAGGCACAATTTGCAGATGTCAGGCCAATTTCAGGTGTAGTAGCAAATTTGGCAATTTACTCGGCATTTACAAATCCAGGCGATATCATGATTGCACCATCAATACCTGCTGGAGGCCACATTTCTCATGGCAAAAAAGAGCATTCTGGTACTGCAGGATTAGTGCATGGCCTTGATGTAGAATTTTACCCGTTTGATGCCGATGAGATGACAATTGATGTTGACAAGACCAAGGAAAAAGTAGAGGAGCTCAAAAAGGCAAACCGACTCCCCAAGATGGCAATGTTTGGTGGCTCACTCTTTTTGTTCCCACATCCAGTCAAGGAATTATCAGATTTTCTAAAGAGTTTCAACATTCACATTAACTATGATGCGGCCCATGTTGCGGGATTAATTGCTGGAGGCCAGTTCCAAGATCCACTAAAAGAGGGAGCTGACACCATGACAATGAGCACGCACAAAACATTGTTTGGCCCGCAAGGAGGTTTGGTGCTTGGAGGTGAAAAGCACGGTGAGGCAATCAAAAAGGCCACATTTCCTGGCCTAACATCTAGCCATCACATTCACCACATGGCAGCTAAAGCAATTACATTTGCAGAAGCACTAGAGTTTGGCAAAGAATATGCAAAGGACGTAATCAAAAACGCAAAGACATTAGCTGATGCGTTATCAGCTGCGGGTTTCAAAGTTTTAGGTGAAAAGCGAGGCTATACCAAATCACACCAAATAGCAGTAAATGTTTTGGATTATTCAGATGGCGGTAAGGTAGAAGCTGACTTAGAAAAAGCAAACATCATAGTAAATCGACAGCTAATCCCAGGTGATATCAAGGCAGGACGCAACTATTTCCACCCAGGTGGAATCAGGCTCGGAGTAGCAGAGCTCACAAGACTAGGCATGAAAGGCGCAGAAATGAAAGAGATTGCGGGCTATATCAAAAACATAGTCATTGAGAAAAAGGACCCGAAAAAGCTCGCAGCCAAGGTCAAGTCATTTAGAAAGGACTACCAAAAGGTTCACTACTGCTTTGATAACAAGCTTGGCGCCTACGAATACGTAAAGCTGCGCTAATTGTAATCAGTCAGCAACAACTGATCGCCACTTCTTTTCCCAAACACCAGATTAATCTCGTCTTCAAGTGTTGCAATTCTTCCCTTGAGGTATGGCCCAACCTCATATTTTTCGACCAAGCGTTTTGCAAGTCTTAGATATTTCTCAATGGAGGGACGCGTAATTGTCTGTATGAGATTATTGCCGCAAATGCAGTGCTGTAAGAGCGGTGTTCTTCGGTATTTTCGCCCACATGAAGTGCACCGGAACTTTTGCCTGCCATATGCTCGAAGGTTTCCTATGATATCTGGAACCAGATGAGTCGTAATCACATTTGTGAC
>CAYOBG010000066.1:0-7969 GCA_964402265.1 uncultured Candidatus Nitrosotenuis sp.
GTCTTTTTTGTTGCCATGTTTGTGTTTGTTGGAGGCCTCTCAAACGGAGGAGTAATTGAGATGTTCCAAAAAATGTTGCCGTTTAATGCAGAGCCCAACTCACCATCTGGTACACTCAACATAATTGGCATCAGCGTTATCACAAGCCAGCTTGTAAGCAATGTTCCCTTTGTTGCAATCTATCTACCAGTACTGCAAAGTTATGGATTCACTGGTGCAGACATCATACCGTGGGTTACCTTGGCAGCAGCAAGCACAATAGCTGGTAATCTCACCATATTAGGTGCTGCAAGCAATGTCATCATAATAGAGGCAGCTGAGAGAAAAAACGGAAGCAGTTTTTCATTCAAGGAATTCTTCAAGATAGGAAGCATTGTTACTGCATCAAATGTTCTGATAGTGATTTTCTTTCTTGTTATAGTTAGATAACGCCGCGCAGGATTTGAATAATTTTTTCTGCTATAACATTTGCAGCTAGTGACTGGGCTTCTTTTGTTTGAGCTCCAATGTGAGGCGTGGCAATAAAGTTTGGTAGGCTGACTAGCTTGTTGCCAATAGCAGGCTCTTTTTCAAACACGTCTAGTGCGGCGCCGCCAAGATTCCCTGACTTTAGTGCTTCGTATAGCGCTTCCTCATCTACTGTTCCGCCTCGTGATGTGTTGATGATTCTTGCAGTCTTTTTCATTGTACTCATTCTTTGAGCGTTGATGAGATTTTTTGTGCTATCCAGTAATGGTACGTGCAATGAGACATAGTCTGCACTTTGAAGTAATGTGTCCAAGTCTGCCTTCATCAGGCCCACCTCTTTTGCAAATTCTGGATCAATTGGTATGACATCAAATCCTATAATGTTCATGTTGAGTGCTCTAGCTAGTCTTCCAAGTCTTTTTCCAATATTGCCAAGCCCTACAATACCGAGATATTTTCCTGCCAGTTCTGTTCCCATGAGTTCTTTTTTTATCCACTTGTCATTGCGCAGTTCTCTATCAGCCCTTGGAATCTCTCGAGCCATTGCAAGCATCAATCCTAAAACCAATTCTGCTACCGCATTCATTGCGCCTTCTACTGCATTTATGACTCGGATGTTTTTTGCCTTGGCAGCATCGGTATCGATGTTATCTAGCCCGACGCCGACTCGCGCCATTATCTTGCATTTTGTTGCCTTGTCTACCAGTTCTTTTGTAATTGTGGTTCGGCTTCTCACCACTACAATCTCATAGTCACCGATTTTTTTTGCCAAATCTTCTGGAGTGATTTGCGGCTCGTATGTTACTGAGAGGCCGTTTTTTTGTAAAACATTATTCAAAACTGCGTCAACCTGATCACAAATCAAAACTTTGTCACTAAAACTCATGTAGTGTTGCCTCGATACGCACAGAATATAATCATTTATCTAAAAATACAAAAATAAGAAAATAGGGGTTTTAGAGTCCTAATTCTGACTTTAATTCGTCAGCACGTTCGTCAGTGTATAGTCCGTGCAAGTTTAATTTTGGATGCTCAATTGAGTTCATTCCTGTTGGAGGAACTGCATCGCTTGGGTTTCCTAAGAGTTCGGCATATGACTGTGCGCTGGTGCCCAATTGCTCGTTTAGACCAAATGGATCGCCTGCGACAAAGATTGATGCTGCACCTGTGAAGATTGCTGCATAATCGTGATTCACTGCTGCATATACTCCTGGTTCGTCAAAGACCATGTCCATGGTTGCTCCTTGTGAGCCGCCAATCAGCCAAGTCTCTGTACCCTTTGCTTGCACAACGTTGCCTTGTGTTACACGGTCAATGATTTCACCCACTACATGCCAGAACACTGGTTCATTGGCTTGATTTTCAATGAATATTCTTACGTGTTGGCCTGCTTCAACGAACAATAGTTGTGATTGGTATTGTTTCAAATCATCAGAGTTCCATGGTTGGACTACGAAGATGTTCTTTCCAGCATCTCCCTTGATGAGTTTGTTGTGGTTTGCGTTTGGAACGTAACCAAATGACATACCGTTAACAACTGTGTAGGTTGTTTCGTGTTTGAACATTTTTCCTTGATCATATCCACCTTCATCGTTCAGGTATAACTGAGCGTATTGAAGTTGGAATTCAAGTGCATCTGCGGAATAAGTTTGTCTGTCTTTTACAACAGCACCGTCTGAAACCGCTGTTGAGTCAACAACTAGTGGTTTGTAACCCTTGAGTGGGTCAACGATGGTCATTCCGTACATGCCAGACAATACATGTTGATCCATTGCTGCAATATCAACACCAGAGCAGTGATACTTGAAGGTACCAGGCACTTGTGCAACATAGCAGTATGTTCTTGATTCACCTGGCAATACTTTGCCAAATGGACCAGAGTGCATTTGTGATGCATGCATGTCGTTTCCGTGTGGAGTTGGCTCGTCTTCTGGGATGGTTAGTGTCATCATTACGACATCGCCCTGTGTGACTCTAAGTGTTGGTCCTGGGACCTGTCCACTGAAAGTCATGGCTTGGTAAGTCTTTCCGCCCAAGATTGGGAGGTCAGCGCTTCTTGCGTAAAGATCAAAGCTAACCACATTTCTTCCCTCTTCAATGTTGTCGCAGTCAACTGCGGCAAATGCCTGTGGCATAACAAGCTTCAGGCCACCCATGTTATGGATTGCTTGAGTCATGTCACTGTTTGAGGAAGCTGCCAGAGTAGAACCGGCAATTTGTGATTGTGTGTATGTGCTTCCGAATAAGGTTGCTGCCAATACCGCTACTGCTGTAACGGAAAATAGCATACTGTAACGCTTATTCATTGAGTTTGGAACTTGTACCAGCATATATAATAATTCGCATTATTTTCACGGGACTTTGCAAAAATTTTCAAGTTTGGCCCGCTGAGAATTTATTTTAGTTATAGTTTGATGGTAAATGTTGGAGTATAGAACTGACCGCGATTCATTGGGCGAGGTAAAGATTCCAAAGGATGCATACTATGGCGCATTCACAGGTCGTGCCATACAACAGTATCATGTCACTGGCAGAAAGTCTCATCCATACTTGATATCAGCATTTACCATGATAAAGCGCTCAGCTGCAGTTGCCAACATTCGATGCGGTGTCATAGACAAGAAACTCGGCAACGCAATCATTTCTGCATGTGATAAAATTTTGTCTGGAAAATTTCAGGACCAGTTTGTAATAGAGGAGATCAATTCAGGAGCGGGCACTGCGTTTAACATGAACACAAACGAAGTGATATGCAATGTTGCGCTAGAGATTCTTGGAAAGAAAAAGGGCCAAAACGAGTTTTTGCATCCAAATGATCACGTAAACATGTCACAATCAAGCAACGATACATTCCCTACTGCAATGCATGTTGCCATTCTACTAAATCTCAAAGAGACCATTCCGGCGGTAGATGTTTTGATAAAGTCATTATCCAAAAAGGCAAAAGAATTCTCAGGATACAAAAAAATCGGAAGAACTCATCTCATGGATGCCTTGCCTGTAACACTTGGCAGTGAGTTTGCAGCCTATGCCGTATCCATAACCAAGGCAAAAAATGCGATGGTATTATCAACTAAGGAATTGGAGTTAGTCGCACTTGGAGGAACTGCTGTAGGGAATGGTGCAAACACTCCAAAGGGATACCGCGGTATTGCAATTGCAGAGCTGGCAAAGATTTCTGGACTGAAACTAAAACCAGAGCGCGACATGCAGCATTCATTACAATCAAAGTTTGCAGTGGCAAACGCATCAGGTGCAATTAGAAACTTGGCACTGGAACTAAACAAGATTGCAAACGATATCAGACTAATGGCATCAGGCCCAATTGCAGGACTATCAGAAATAGGAATTCCTGCAGTACATGCAGGATCTTCTATCATGCCGGGAAAGGTGAATCCGTCTTTGGCAGAATGTCTCAACATGATCTGCTTTGGTGTGATAGGAAATGACACTGCAGTTGCAAATGCCGCACAGGGAGGACAGTTTGAGCTAAATGTAATGTTGCCAGGAATGCTAAAGGCAGTACTTGATTCAACAGATATGCTCAAGAACTTTTTGCCAATATTCTCAAAGAACTTGATAGATGGTCTGACTGCAAATGAGAAAAAGCTGCAGGAAAACATTGAGAAGAGTCCGGTAATAGTGACACTTCTTGCACCAAAGATTGGCTACCAAAAGTCAGCTGATCTCTTCAAAGAATCCCTCAAGACTGGAAAAACCATACGTGAACTGGTCGTATCAAAAAAACTGTTGTCTGAAAAAGAAATAGACGCACTATTCAAGTAATATGGCAAAAATCTGGGTTGAATCCTATGGCTGCTCTGCAAGCTTTGCAGACGCGGAGATGATCTCAGGACTAATAGTAAATGGAGGCCACACACTGGCAAGCAGTTCCAAGGATTCTGATCTTAATCTGATAGTGACATGCTCTGTGAAAGACGCCACGGCAAACAAGATGGTAAATCGCATTAAAAGACTAAAGTCAAAGCCGCTGGTTGTGGCTGGATGTCTTGCAAAGGCAGAGCCAAAGTCAGTCCAGAAATTCTCCCCAAACGCAAGCCTGATGGGCCCAAACTCTATCGGCAAGACCTTACAGATAATTGATCATGCCCTACTTGGCAAAAAGAAGATAGAACTGGAAGACTCGGATGTAACCAAGACAGGCCTGCCAAAGGTTAGGCTAAACCCCATAGTGGGAATTGTGGAAATAGCATCGGGCTGCATGAGTGAGTGCACGTTTTGCCAGACAAAGCTTGCGCGGGGGGATTTACAATCGTACAGACTAGGCGATATCGTACGTCAGGTAACACATGAGGTAAACGACGGATGCAAGGAGATCTGGCTCACATCAACTGATAATGGTTGCTATGGTCTGGACATAGGCACGACACTACCTGAGCTAGTAAACAAGGTCTCAGAGATTCCGCAGGACTTTATGATTCGAGTCGGCATGATGAACCCAATGTACATGCCAAAGATAAAGACAGACTTGGTGGAGTCATTTCAAAATGACAAAGTCTTCAAGTTTTTGCACGTACCGGTACAGTCAGGCAGTGATACCGTATTGCATGAGATGAAGCGCGGTCACACAGCCGAGACCTTTCGTGATATCGTAAATAGAGTCAGGGCAAGATTCCCAAGATTTACCATATCCACGGATGTTATCGTAGGATTTCCATCAGAGACAGAACAAGACTTTGATGACACCGTACAACTAATCAAAGAGACAAGACCTGATGTCGTGAACCTGTCCAGGTATAGCCAGAGACCCGGAACCAAGGCTGCCGAGATGGTCCAGATTCAGGTATCGCAGGTAAAAGAGCGAAGCAAGAAGGTCTTTGATCTAGTCAACAAAATAGCACTTGAGAACAACAAGGAATGGATCGGCTGGACCGGTCCAGTATTATTTGATGAGCAGACAGACGGTGCCATTCGCGGCAGGAACTTTGCCTACAAGCCAATCTTTGTGGAAGAACCAGTCCAAGTCGGACAAAAAATGCCAGTCAAGATTACCCGGGCGACATCCCACGGACTGTACGGCCAGATCGCTTAGCTAAATCTTTTAGATCGGAGTTTGGATCAAAATTAAGTAAGAAGGTTTTTTATTATATTTTGTAAGATGGTTTCATGGACTTTGTTCAGCCCGTCCTTTTGGTCGGAATTGGTGGCGCAGGCTCAAAACTTGCTCTGAATGCGAGTCAGATGATTGGAGCAGACACCATTGCAATTAGCCATGACAGCAATGACTTGAGCTCTCATCACGATATCAAAATTCACGCAGAATCCTACGTCAATCCTTCTGCTTACCTAATTAGGGCTCAGGCTCAAAAGTCGATGGACAGGATTCGCGACAAAATTGCAAACTATTCAACCGTGATTATCTTTGCCAACTTGGCAGGAAAGTCAGGATGTGCAATATCTCCTCTAGTTGCAATGGCTGCAAAAGAGGAGGGAAAACGAGTCTTGTCATTTGGAATAATGCCATTTAGATTTGAAAAAGAGAAACTGTTCTTGTCAGGAGTATCACTAAAAAGACTGCGTGCTAGCTCAGACTCTACCATTGTAATAGATAATGATGCGTTACTGGAATCAAATCCTGACCTTACCATGAACAAATGTTACGATATAACAAACCATGCAGTAATGTATGTGGTAAACTCATTATCTGCATCATCAATATCGGATAATCTCAATATTCTATCAACTAGCAAGAATGAAAAAGACATCGAGGCATCACTGCGAGAATCAGTCAAGATGCTATACGAGGACGCACCACCGTGTGCAGTCAAAAAGACAATGCTGTATGTTTTTGGCTCTGATAATGTTTCAGTTGGAAAAATTAATGCCATAACTAGTACGATATCTGGAATCTTTAGTGAGAACAATACCGGGGTATCATTAGCAACAACTCAAGGGGATACATCGCAGGTTGTAATGGTGAGTTCCGTTGAAGGCGCACTAAAGTTTGATTCCTATGATCCACTGGGCATGATACCAAAAGAGAATACACTAGACTGGGACGAGCCTGAATCATCAATTAAAACCGGCATAGAACTATACCAGTTAGAATAATCTAATCCATCTGGATTTACTTTTTAATACGATCTTTGGCTTTTACATACCAGTGAAGAAGCTCATCGGTATAATTCTTGGAATCATACTGCTTGGTTCTGTTTTGATGCAAGGTATTGATGCGAAAAAATCTGATTACAACATACAATATCAAACATTACCAAACAAATTTGCCAAGACTCCAACATTTTGCACAAAAGAGCCAGCACCTGATCCTGTCATGCCGGAAAGCATCGTACCAATTTTGATGAAAAAAGTCAAGTCAAATCTTGATGCGTGGGTTGGGCCACTCAAATCCAATTCCAAGCGAGACGCAAAATGGGACATAAACTATATTGTAATATCGCGAGCAGACCAGTCAAAATTCGACTATGCCAAATGCGATGTTGTAATTTCGTTTGCCAAGACTCCACCTGCAATTCAAAATCAAAATGTTGAGCTTCTCGGGCTGCATTACTTCAAGGACGGAAGGAGTTATGTTGAGATTTACTATCAGGGGTACGGAATTTGCGAGACCCGGGACGATACCTGGGTATACTGGTACACATGCGAGCAGGACTCGCCAAAATTAATTGTCGCAATGGAGGCAATCCTAAGACATGAGCTTGGTCATGCAATGGGCCTTGGGCACTATACATCTGAGCTTACTGCACAACTAAAGGGACGAGGCCACCAGTCATCAGTAATGGTGCCAATCATTGATGTTCTAGCAGACCCGACACATGTCTCACTTGACCCTGAGCTCTTGGAGATAATGCCAGTAGACATTGCAAAGCTAAGGGAGATTTATGGTGATGGAGGTTGGGGCAACCAACCACAAGTGGAAAAGAAAATATCAGCACCAAAACCAATTACAAAGACCATCACAGTAAAGAAAGGCCAAACCATAATTGAAAAGATATCAGGTGTGATTCCAGCTGAAATGTACAAGAAGGGATATCGTGCTGATGTCAATATTGTAAAGCCAGATGGAACAACTCAAACGCAAAAGATTGGCGTCAGTAGTGACGGCAAGTTTGTGCATTCATTTAGTGTAACAGATGATACCAAATCAGGCAAGTATCAGATTGTGATCAGTTATTTCGGAAAGCAAGTAAAGCAAGTGACCTATCAAGTAAGAAGATAAATCCCATCTGAGATTTTTTTCAAGGATTTAACCCTAAGCATTTTTGTTTTGATAATTTTTGCGCAGTAGGAGTACCCGTAATAATTCGTGCGTAACTGTGAGGGGTTCTCCGCTAGAAAATTTTTTTTTCTGAGATTTCTGTAATTCACCATCCATAACAGATTGGTACGGAATGATACCATAAAACAATGTGGTAACTATACTATAACCAACTTAAAATAATTATTTAGATTTCTTTTTTGCTTCTTTCTTTGCTGCCTTTTTTACGGATTTCTTGGATGGCACTTTTTCCTTCTTTGGCTT
>CAYOBG010000067.1:0-7959 GCA_964402265.1 uncultured Candidatus Nitrosotenuis sp.
TGAATATTGTTGGCTTGGTAAATATCATGTCGTATTGTGGCTTGCCGCAGTGTGGACATTCTTTTGCCTTCTTTGCCTTGTCTAGAATTTCGTCAGGAATTCTTTTTTGTGAGATTATGGTGTATGCTGCTTCTTTTTTAAGTACCTGTCCGTAGCTGTCTAGTTCCTCTTGTGGAAGCTTGAGTCTTGCGCATGATCTGCATGTTGCAAGCAATAGCTTGTGAATGTTGTCGATAAATGCAATGTGTAGGACTGGCTCTGCTAGCTCGATATGGCCAAAGTGTCCAGGACATCTTGCTGCGGTGTTTCCGCATGTGAGGCATTTTTGTCCAGGCTCAAGTGTTCCTAATCGTCCATCCATTAATCCTCCTTGTACTGCCATTCCGTCTTCGTCGTATGTTTCTGGTGCAGTGATTTCAGCTACAGAGTATTTTCGAATTTCAGTTGGAGACCAAACTGAGAACTTGATTCCGTCAATTGATTTTACTGTTTGAACTGACAATTACACTCTCTCCTTTATCATTAGTCTTGGTGCTACGTTGAGGCTTTGCATTTCTTGGAGTAGCAACTTGAATGCATATGCTACTGAAACTGAGGAGACCTTTGCTTTGTCTCCGCAAACTCTGCATACGTATTTTCTTTGTTTAACATCATGATATGCAACTAGGCCACATCTTTCACAGACATAGATTTCTGACTTGTCGGATTCATCAAGCAATCTGTCTTTTAGAATCATTGATGCGCCATATGCAATAAGGCAGTCTCGTTCCATTTCACCAAATCTAAGACCTCCACCTCTTGCACGACCCTCTGTTGGTTGTTTTGTTAGCATTTGGACTTGGCCTCTTGCTCTTGCGTGAATCTTGTCAGCTACCATGTGGTGCAATTTTTGATAATATACAACTCCGATGAAGACCTCTACTGGGAATGGTTTTCCAGTTCTTCCATCATACATTACTTCTTTACCAGAATATTTCAGGCCAGATCCTTCTAGTGCTGCTTTGATTTCCTCTGTCTTTTCTCCAACAAATGCAGAGCCATCAAACCTTACTCCTCGAACTGCAGCTGCTTTTCCAGAAATTGATTCCATGAACATTCCGACTGTCATACGTGACGGGAATGCGTGTGGGTTGATCAAAACATCAGGAATTACTCCTTCTGCAGTGTATGGCAAGTCTTCATATCGTGCTAAGATTCCAACCACGCCCTTTTGTCCGTGTCTTGATGCGAACTTGTCACCAATTTCTGGAATTCTCATATCTCTAACTCTAATCTTGTACATTTTTCCGCCTTCATTGGACTGTGTCATGACTACGGTGTCCACTACGCCAGTCTCTGATGGTCGAACACCAATTGAGGTGTCACGTCTGTATGGTCCCTTGGACTCGAACTCTCTGTATTCTTCCATGAATCTTGGAGGACTGGTTTTTCCAATCAGAATGTCACCACCTACTGCGTTTGATTCACCTGCTATGACGCCGTCTTCTTCTAGTAATCGATATGCTTTTTCTCCCTTGTAACCTCTAATGTTGTCTTCTGCATTTGGAATTTCGAAATTGTCTCGCATTCCGCCAGGATATTGTTTTGCCTCTGCTTCGTAAATTCTGTAGAAGAATGTTCTTCCAAGGCCTCTATCAACTGCTGCTTTGCTAATTACAATTGCATCTTCAATGTTGTAACCATCAAATGGTAATACAGCGACTACGCAGTTTTGTCCTGCTGGTCGGTCTTCTAATCCTAATAGGTTGAGTGCTTTTGTGGTAACAATTGGTGTTTGTGGATACCACATGAAGTGTTGTCTGACATAGGTGCTAGTGTTCATCATTGGTGTTGAGAATCCAAGGCTTTGTTTTGCCATTGCAGATTCGTATGTGTTTCTTGGGGACTGGTTGTGTTCTGGATATGGAATGATTGATGCGCCTGCGCCCAATATTGCAGATGGGAAGATTTCTAGGTGAGTGAATTTTTTGAGGTCCTTATCATCTAAGGTGTTGTAACAGTTTTCTTCCTCGTTTGCATCGATTAGTTCGATTATTCCCATTCTTAGAAGGTCATTCCAAGACATGAGCTTCTTTGATACTTTGTCAATGAGTTCTTGTGTGACTAGTGGCTTGCCGTCCTTAATCACGATTAACGGACGCAAAACACGGCCTGCGTTGCAGTTTACGTATAGTCGCTTTGTTGCGCCTTCTACTCCTGGCTTGAAAAATGAAATGCCTACGTGTGGGTGAATCTTTGAGTTTCTTCTAAGATCACGCAGCGAGTCTACTAGCTTGTCTCCGTCCTTGTAGTATCCTACAAGTCGTCCATCAACAAACACACGGGTTCCGTCTCGCTTTAGATCCTCTTTTGCATCGGTAAAGTGGACAGTTCCTAAATCGTAGAGTTTTTCGATGATTTCCTCAGGTGATACGTTTACTGATATTATGGCAGATAATGCCAAGTTCTTGACCAGTCCACAATTGGAGCCTTCTGGTGTTTCACTTGGACAGATTCTTCCAAAGTGAGTTGGGTGCAAGTCTCTTGCTTCAAAGTTTGGTTGTGTTCTGGAAAGAGGCGATTGAATTCTTCTCAAGTGTGAAATTGTTGATAGATAGTTTGTTCTGTCTAATAGTTGTGTTACACCGACTCTACCTCTGCCCCAGTTTCCGGTTGCAATTGCATTGTTTAGTTTATCAGAAACAATTCCAGGTCGAATTGCAGCAGCTACTGCGTTGATTCCTCGTTTTTGTCCGGATCTCTCCAGTTGGTATTTCATGTCTCGGACCAAGTTTCTAAATGCAGTTCGGAATAGGTCTGCAAGCATTTGTCCTGCGAATTTGATTACCTTGTTTCCGTAGTGGTCTTTGTCATCTGGTGAAATCCAGCCTAGTTTTAGTTCGATTAGTTTGCATGCTGCTTCGCCCAAGAACTGTGCTTTCTCTCGTCTGTTTTCTTGGTGCTTTCCTAGGTGTGGCAAGAGTCCCCAGTCAAGCAGTGTTTCTGCACGTTTGATTTGGAACTCTTCTAACATTCCTGGTGCGATTCTTTTACTGATGTATACAATGGAATCCTTTGATGTTTGCACCTCGGCTACTTTTTCAAATGATGCTTCTAGCTCATTTTGGATTGACTCTACTAGAGAAACTGCAGCTGCAATTTCTCTATCAGACTCTAGTCCGAGTGCTCTCATTAAAGTGACAACTGGAATGTCTACTGGTGAACCAGGAATTCTTGCAACGATTAGTCCGTCGTTTTTCATTACAAGTTCTAGCTTTGCGCGATAACCAACAATTGATGAATAGACTTTGGCTTTGTACACATCGTTGCCGCCAATCTTTTCTTTGTCGACAATGATTTTGTTGTAAGAAAGATCCTCTAGTCCAACGATGACTCTTTCTGAACCATTGATGATGAAATATCCACCTGGGTCGTTTGGATCTTCTCCATGTTCAATTAATTTTTGAGTAGAGAAATTGTGCAAGATACATGCATTTGATCTTGCCATGACTGGGATGTCTCCAATGTGGACAAATCTTGATTCTAGAATCTTTCCGTCTTCTACTACGCTTGCCTCCATCATTATTGGTGCAGAGTATGAGACGTTTCTCAGTCTTGCCTCAGCTGGTGTTATATGAGTAATAGAACCATCAAGCTCCATCATTCTTGGCTGTTGTAGCTTTACTTTTCCAAGTTGAATCTTGTATGGATATTCTGCGTTTTCAATCTCAATGTGGCCGACTTCGTCGATAATACTCTGTAGTCCACGCTCTAGGAATTCATCAAAAGAGTTCAGGTGCTGTCTTGCAATTCCCTCTCTTTTCAGAAGGTCCTGAATGATTGGCCAGCGTTTGTTAGATGGGTCTGGCATTTAGATTTCCACCACATATCTATAGTAAGTACTCTCACCGGCAGTCGGACTCTTTCTTGTGATTCGTATCATGTCACCTGGTTTTACACCAAGTCCGATAATTGCAGGATCGTTTGCAAAAATTAATGGCATTTCAGTTGGCTTGCAGTTGAATTTTTTTAGAACTTCTTCTGCTTCCTTTTTTTCCATGATCTCATGTTTTGGTACGTAAATGTGATCCGGTACTAGAACGTGTGTCTTCTTAGTTGCCAACTTGTTCACCTTGGATAGCATTAGCTAAATATCGAAAATTGCCAAACAAACTGGAAAACCTCCAGAGGTGGTTTATATATATTTAATCAAGATCTATACTAAATCCATTATTTTTCGTTTTTAGTCAATGATTTTTTTCCTAACCTTAAATAGTATTTGTTAGCACGAAAAAGCAAGATGAACACTCTGTATGCAACACTAGCATTGTTTGCAATTCTGGCTACAGGCTCAATCGCAGTAACAGCTTTTGCTCAGGAATTTGTAGATGCAGTCACACTAGCAACCGACAAAGAGGCATATGAAGACGGCGAAACAATCACCGTAACTGGCTCAGTCCGAGAAAGACTGTCTGGCTACGATGTTACTTTGCAAGTCATTTCAGCCAACGGGAACTTGGTCACTGCTCAACAACTACCAGTTTCAGATGATAATACATTTGGAATTGACCTAGCGGCTGGCGGTCCACTGTGGAGATCTGCTGGAACATACACCATTAAGGTATTGTATGGAACAGCGACAAGAACAGCTGAGACCACTTTTGAGTTCGGCGGATCCGAAGACACTACAGGCGGTCCAAAAGCGAAGTCATTCCCAGTAGAGGGCGAAGACGCATCAGTTGGCTACTTCATAAGAGGCGGTAAAATACTAAGTATTACTCCAGACATCCCTGCAAAGTCCTTAATCGTAGAGATTGAGACCACAGGCGACGGTCAAGTAACATTTGTTCTGCCAAGAAGCGTAATTGATGCAAGATTAGGTCCTGATGGAATGAGCGGTGAAGACGACGGCTTTTTCGTCCTAGTGGATGGAGCTGAGGCGGACTTTGAGGAAACAACTACCTCCGAAGATCGCACCATAACCGTAGAATTCGAGGATGGAACCACCCAAATCGAGATCATCGGAACATGGGTAATTCCAGAATTTGGCACAATTGCAGTAATTATTCTTGCAGTGGCTATTGTATCAATAGTTGCTATATCAGCAAGAAGCAGACTAAGTATTCTACCAAAATACTAGATCTTCAACTTTTTTCATTTTTTAAATATACATAAATAGTCAGCATTCTAATCGCCAATCAAGATGAATAGTTATGCACTATCCGTGCTAATTGCCATAATGGCTGCAGCAGGCACTTTAGCAATAGTACCAACTTATGCATCTTCCTTCGACGAAGAAGCATGCCCAGATTGTGGCAGCGACGACATTTACGAAAAGGCACAGTATGCAAAACAAAACAACATACCAGTGTCAGTATGGACAGACCAATCAGTATATGATCACGAGTCTGACATCACAGTAAGTGGCTATGTTGCAAATCTTAGAGGCGATACTCCAGTAACAGTCACAGTGGTCGGTCCACAAAACAACATTGTGACAGTTCTACAAGTCGAAGTCTCAGAGGACAACACATTTGAAACAATGTTTAGCACTGCAGGCGGTCTCTTCAATGCAAACGGCGTTTACACCATCAGAGTCCAATATGGTCCACAAGAAATCAATGACAAGACCACAGTTGAACTAGTAGGTGAAAACATGACAGAAGAGGCAGCATGCGGTGATGGTGAGCTTGCAGTAAAAGGCGGCAGTGAAGTATTCTGTGTTCCATTTGAAGCAAGTGGAGCAATAGTAACACAAGCCACTGCCAACGGTGCTACAAAGTCACTCGTCCTGAAAATAGAAACTGAAAGCGACGGATACATCACACTTGCAATTCCAAGAGATGTTTTGGATTCAAGAGATGGTGATGATGGAAGAAGTGGTGATGACTCAGACTTTATCGTCTTAGTAGATGATGAAGAAGCTGACTATGAAGAAGTAGACAGCGATGATTCAACAAGAACACTTGACATCATGATCCCAGAAGGCGCTTCACAGGTTGAGATCATAGGTACTTATGCAGTTCCAGAATTTGGCACAATGGCAGCAATCATTCTCGCAGTGGCAATTATTTCAATAATTGCAGTTTCTGCAAGAACACGACTTAGCATCTCACCAAGATACTAAAGTCTCTAATTTTTTCATTTTTTCGTACAAATTCCTAGAAAAGGAAATATACGATTGTTCTACAATTTTGTTGTGAAATATAATCACATCTTGATTCTGTTTCTAGTAGTATCCACACCAGTATTGTTTAATTTTGCATATGCACAAGAATGCAGCCAAGTTTGTGTTGCCAAGCAATTCTACACACAGGGAGAAGCAGTAGTAATATCAGGTAAAGTAGATGCGGTCTTGCAAAACACTCCCCTTCTCTTGCAGGTATTTCGTGACACCAACCGAGTCCACATTGCCCAAGTCGAAGTAGCCCAAGATGGCACGTACTCTTATTCCCTAATAGCTGATGGACCTTACTTTAAGATAGATGGAAAATACCTGATTCAGGTATCGTATGGCGTGACAGGTAATGTTTTTGAGACTAGTTTTGATTTTCAGACAAATGAATCTGCCCAACAAACTAATGATATCTTTGAAGTAAAGGCAGGTGACCAAGGAACGTTTGATGTTCCATATACGATAAAGGGCGGAACTGTAAAAAACATCATAGTTGATCCTTCAATTCTTGGAATCATAGTAACCATCCAAGCAGACAATGACGGCTCCATAACACTAGATCTTGGAAGAAAGTGGATTGATGCAAAGAAAACAGATGGCACAGATGACACTTACATCATCTACATTGATGGGCTGGAAGTGCAATACCAAGAATCATCGGTAAAGCCAGACTCTAGGCTTTTAACAATACAGTTTGAGGAAGGCGATTCTGACATTGAGATTATAGGTACATTTGTGGTGCCAGAGTTTGGCCCAATTGCCATAGTAATACTAGTAGCTGCAATATCGTCAGTGATGATACTATCTAGGAAAAATGCGTTATTGCGAATTAGCTAAAAATTGTACTTTGCCTTAAACGGTGAGACCGCTCTAAGCTCCGATACTACTTTTTTTAAAACATCCACTGTTTGATCAATTTCAGATATTGTGTTTGTCATACCAACTGTGAGTCGCAGTGATCCCGTTATTTGCTCGTGGGAAAATCCCATTGCCATCAGTACATGTGATGCCTTTTGCGTCTTGACAGAACATGCCGAACCAGTAGATGCTGCAATTCCGTGTTCGTCTAGTTTTATGATTAGGTCCTCTCCGTTTACTCCAAGAAATGTAAAGTGTGCATTGCTTGGCAGTCGTTCTTCTTTTTGGCCGTTCATTGTAGTGTGAGATAGTTCTTTTGATACCCGTTCAACTAGATGATCTCGTAGATTTTTCAAGTTGGTGCTGTTTGCTTGCAGGTTTTCTTTGGCAATCTGGCATGCTTTGCCAAATCCTACGATATTTGCCACATTTTCCGTGCCTGAGCGCATGCCATTTTCCTGCCCGCCACCTAAAATGAACGGGTCAAGCCTTATGCCGTGTTTGATGTATAGTGCGCCGATTCCTTTGGGTCCGTTTATTTTGTGTGAGGATATTGACATTAGATCAATTCCAAGCTCTTTGACGTCAACTGGGATTTTTCCTACTGCCTGTACCGCATCTGTATGAAATGGAATGTTGTGCTCTTTGCAGATTTTTGCTATATCCTTGATTGGCTGAATAGTTCCAACCTCATTGTTTGCAAACATCACACTCACAAGTGCGGTCTTGTCCGTGATTTTGGATTTCAGATTCTCAATGTCTATCATTCCAGTGTGATCAACTGAAAGATACACTACGTCATTCCCAAGCTGTTCCAGTCTTTTGCATGGTTCCAGTATTGCATCATGCTCAATTGATGAGGTGATTAGCTGTCCTTTGTTCTGGCTTAACACACCAAATAGTGCAGTATTGTTAGATTCAGTTCCACCTGATGTGAAAAGAATTTC
>CAYOBG010000068.1:0-7892 GCA_964402265.1 uncultured Candidatus Nitrosotenuis sp.
ATTATCTCAGATACTACAAATAGCGAAAATGCAAGTGTTGTGATGATTAGTTTTCTTGTTCTAATTTTTACATATGCAAATGCTGCAGATACTGTTAGAAACGTTGCAAGTGCTATTCCGCCAATATGCAAGAAAATGTGTGCAGTGTGATATCCATGGAAAATGTTTGGCACTATGATTGGCAAAAACAATATTCCGATTACTGCAAGTATGCTTGCAACAAACATGTTGCTTTTTTGTTCAATAAATGCAGTAAGTGACAAACTATCATTGTTTGGTCACTAAAAAATTTAAGGAAACTGGTAGAATCATCAAAATAGAAAATTGCCATCTTGCCGAATTTGGCATTACGAAAATCAAATTCTTCGTTTATTAGCTGGATTTGATCTAGTCCTGCTGTGAAATCACAATCTGTAATTCTTTTCGGAATAATTGCACTGGTGACACTTTACACACAGCCGTCCTTTGGGCACGGAGTTGGAGGCGAAACCTTGCCGCCAGTCCAGATTGGAAATAAAAACGCCACACTATCCCTATACGTGAATCCGTCAACGTTTGATCCGCAAACTGGCGAGTATGAAATTTTGATTAAATTATACGAGACAAACACGCAAGCAGTAATCCCACACGTGACATATCTTGTGGAATTATCAAAAGATGGAAAGCAGCTGTTGAGTGAGCGATTCCATGATGATTCCAGTAATCTATCCATCAAGGTCATACCAAAAGACACCGAACAAGTAAAAATTTCGGGAAACAACATGGGTGAGCTTGGTTGGACTAAAAACACTGATCTCTTTCCACTAAAAATTGAAGGTCCAATATTTCTCTCAGGTGGGCTGTACAAGTTTCACATCGAGGTTCTAACAATAGAATCTGATTCCAACAAGCTTGACCCGCCAGTACAATTTAACGCGGCAATCAGCTTGGCAGAAAAGACAACCTATCCAGTATCATACGAGAATAATGATTACCAAATCGGTGTAATGTCATATTATGATACGATACAAGATTTTGCGTTTGATGGTAAATCCCGTCTAGTCTCATTTTCAATGCCATACGAATGGAGCCAACAAAACATCTCCCAGACAAGTGTAGTTCACCAAGAGATTCACGTACCAAAAACATTTGCAGAAATGCTTGTCACAAAATATAATGGTACAGTAAATGGCATACTGATTCCAGAAACTGCCATAACCATAGACGATTACACCACAGACAGCAGAATAGTCCATCTGGTCCTAAACCAAAAGGAGCTATACTCTCTGGTTGATTCCGTATCTGACAAGTCAAAAATGACTTTTACCATTACACCAAGCAGTGAGGAAATCCCACTTTCTGCCTATACGCATAACGCAGTATTCCAGGTGGGGTTATCCTGGGATGATACCATTACGCCAAACAAACCAGTGCAATTTTACGTAGATATTACGCGGTATTTTGCACCAAAAATCCAAGAGGATACACAGTTTGACTTTGTGGTGAGGCAGCACGGCAAGGAATTGTACCGAAAATCCGTGACTGGACTAGTTGGCGCAGAACAAAAAGCAAACCACTACGAGTATGCCTTCTCTGAGAAAAACCTAGGTCCTGCCATAATATCAATTGAAAAAATCAACGGCGAAGAATTATCGTCTGCTGATTTTGTTGTTGTGGTATCCAATGAACAAAAAAAGACATTTCCAATCAGGGTTCCAAGTCTTGGCCAAGACGGCTCTGAAGGAAAATACAACATAGACCTTACCTGGATTCCTGAAAACCTACAACCTGGCGAGGCAGAATTCATCCTCACAATCTATGATCAAAACTTGCAGCCAGTACCAAATGCTGAATACGATTTTGTTTTAGTACAAAATGAACAGGAAATAATTAGAAAATCAAATGTTGCATCAGCTGGCGGAAGCTTTGAGGATGTCACATTTTTTGAAGGCAACAAAGGACCGATAACACTAAAAATAGAAAACATCGATCAAAGCGGAGAATACGTATCTCTGCCAATAATGGTAACACCAGAATTTCCGCTTGGATGGATACTAGTTCTTGGCGTGATGTTTTCTATGATTATAATTATACCAAAAATGGACAAATCATACCTCACCCTTTTTAGTAAAATGCGAGTCTGAATATCTAAATGGCAAAAATGCTTTCTGTTATCTCTGTTTTTGTTGCAGCGATATTATTGTGTGCAGGAGTGTCAGGGAATTATGCATTTGCAAAGCCATCTGTAAAAGATGATTCCAAAACAAGCATGTCTGCATCAGAAAAAAGCAAATTTGTTGCAAACGCAAAGGCACTAGCTGATGAAACAAGAAAAAAAGCACTAGAGAAAATCCACAAGGATTCCACTACAAAAAAGTCTGATGCCAAAAAGCAGCTAGCCCTTGAAGCAAAGGCAATCGAGGACGCAAAGAAAAAGCTAGTCCTGTATAAGACAAAGGTCAAAAAATAGGCTCAAACAAGCGGTTTGTCGCCTTCTGTGGGCTCTGTTATTTTGGTTGTCTCACCATCAATTATTCTCTGCAGGATTTCCTGAGCTGACTTTTTGTGCAAAAATTCATTGTTGTTTCCACACCTGTACGAAAAGGTGCACCGCGGACAGCCGGATTCATTAGTGCATGGGCACTCCTTTACAATTGAGAGGCTTCGCTCAAACGCCTTTTCAAGTCTGTCGTATAGTGCCTTACTTGCACCGTTCCCTCCAATTGCGCCATCATAAATGAAGATCAGACCAGATGTTCCAAGTGATATGCCACCTAGGTCTTGCGATACTCCGCCTGTGACCATGTTGCTGCCTTCTATGATGATGTGCTCTGTTGCGTGATACCCACTTGCCTGTACATATTCTGGATTATCAGAGAGCTCGGATTGTTTTTGCGGCCTTGGCACACAGATTACAATTCCTTTAGTTGCAAAATCATATTCTAATGGTTTTTCCAGCAGAATCTTTTGGCCCTGGTTTACCTCTTGGCCCAATTCAATATTGACATAGCCATATACCTGTTTTTCAATGTGTAATTTGCAAAAGTAAACCTCTATTCCAAATGCATGCCTTTTTTCGTATACTGTCTCAATTGTAGGCCACTCCTCAGTTAGTGCCTTGGTGTAGTACGGATAGTCGCGGGGAATGGTGACAAGTCTGGCATACTGCTTTTTTGGATAATCAAATTCCTTTACCTTGTATCTAGTCCCTGCCAAAAAATAGATTGCAGATTCGTGCAGCTCTTCTAGTGCCATGGGAAGGACACGCTCGCCAATTTTTTTGTCATTATAGAAAATATCAATTGACTTGCCGATTCCGCGAATGGAATATTCTTCCTGTATCTGCTTTATGATATCATAATTTGGCACATAGCGGTTTTCCTGTAGTACAAGTGCGCCAGAATCTAGGTGTTTTTGGATTACACTAGAATGTTCCGTTAATTCGTGCCTGGCAATTGGCTTGTCGCACGCCATTGCAAGCACATGAAACTCTTCCACAAAGGGGTTTTTTGGATCAATGTAGGTTTTTTCCACATCCTCAAAATAATTCTCTGGATGATTCTTGTAGTATTGCGATATTGGGTCATTACCTAATGCCAGAAAAGCAAATCCTTTCTGGCCTTTCCTTGCTGCTCGGCCAATTCTTTGCATCAAGCGATTCACCGGAATGGTAGATGATATAACACCGTCAACATTTCCAACATCTATTCCAAGCTCAAGTGTTGGAGTGCATGATATTGCCATTATTTTATCGTCCTTGAATGATTTCTCTACAAAGCTACGATAGTTTGCCATCAGGCCTGCCCTGTGGACTCGAATGTCGATTTTTTTCTTTTTTGCCTGCATTGCGACTAGTTCAGAATTCAGGTGCGAGTTGCTAAACACCATGGTTTTGTGTTTTTGTGTGGTGAGCTTTTCCAATAGATCAATTGTCAACGCTCTCTGTGTCCTAAGTGATGGAAATATCATAACAAAGTCTGTCTCACCTTTTTTGCCGGAGCCTGACACCAGATTCATTTTCTCGCCAAAGAGCTGCTCGCAAAACTCTTGTGCATTATCAAGTGTTGCAGATGCTGCCACACACTGGAGCTTTCTGCAGATTCTCTTTAGTCGTTTTATTATATAATGTACATTAGATCCAAAGATTCCAGAATAAACGTGGGTCTCATCGACTATTAGAAATCGTACTGTAGAGAGTGCTGATGCAAACTTGGTCCTATACATTAGATGATAATGTATGACATCAAAGTTTGTCACTATAATATGTGGAGGATTATCCAAAATTCCAAGCCGCTCGCTTTGTTTTGTGTCGCCATCAAACACATCAGCAGAAATACCTGCACTCTTTGCAATATCTCGAATCTTTGGGAGCTGGTCTCGCGCAAGTGCCTTTGTGGGATATACGAAAATGGCAGAAATTGAGCCTGAATTTGCCTCTTTGGCAATTTTTTGAATTATGGGTATGGCAAATGCCTCGGTTTTGCCTGAAGCAGTAGGTGCTGTAATGACTAGGTTTTGGCCAGAGATTATTTCTAAAATTGCCTCTTCTTGGAACTTGTAGAGTTTTGTGATCTTTTTTCCTTTCAGATACTGTACCATGCCCTCAGACAGACCAAGCTCATCTACTGGTGCGCCAAATTCCGGCTCTGGCTCTTTTATTGTGGTATAATGAGAGATGTAGTCTTTTTTTGAATACAGGACATCCTTGGTTATAGAGTCTGGCGCAAATTTTGCGATCATTTGTTCTATTTCCTTTTTGTCCCGAACAATTCCTGCTTCCTTTAGCTCAACGTTTAGCTCAGTCTTGTTTGGGGTCTGCCCCTGGTCGTATCGAGCCAAAAACTCTAGGTATACCTCATCGATGTTCTTTGTGTATTCTACCAAATCCTGCAGGCCGCAATCAGAACACACTATCATGAATTTTTTGTTGAATGTTTTTTGAATTTGTATTGCAGAACTGCACTTGGGACAGGAATACCTCAACTCACACCCCATTAGGTGCAGTATGGATTTATGGTTTGGTTATGGTATAGTAACCCCGAAGAACTGTACGATCGGATTCCTGTCCACCAGTATGAACAAAATTCCTAGGTCAACCTTAACTCAGCAACTATGATAATATGATACACTTGACCAAGTTATCTATCTGGTGGCTTTCTATGATACCATGGGAAGTAGCTCCGGAAGCTATGTCAGAGGCGTAGCGGCGATTCACAGAAAATACCAGACTGCCCTAAAACGCGCAAAAAGCAGACAACAGGTTCTCAATGCTTATTGGAAGCACAAGAAAGAATCCGAGGTACTGCTTGCAAGACATCTCAAAGACGAGATGGGCGAAGTAAAGCGCATCAAGGGCAAAATGGATTACAGATAGATAAAAACTGGAATTGGGATAAAACCCAAATTCCGCACTTTTTATGCCTTAAGGCGATACAGGTTCTTGTCTAGTCTCTTTTTTGCAAAATCGTGGTACTTTTTGACTATCTCAAATCCGAGATAGTTGCGCTTCATTTGCTTTGCAATCACTGCAACCTGTCCTGAGCCTAAGAAAGGATCACACACTATATCGCCTTGCTTGCTGGAATAGTCTAGGATTTTTTTGACAAGCTCAGCCGGTAGTTTGGTTGGCGTTTTCTGGTCGCCAGTCCAGTATTCTCGTTTGATGTCCCAGACATCTTCCTTGTCCATGTAGTGCAGACTGCGGCCTTGTGCGGTTTTTTCATTCTTACCAAATCTCACAAAGGGGTAGAACTTGCGCTTTTTTGCGTCCTTGCAAACATAGATGCAGTGATAGTGGGATGTGACAAACTTTGTTTTAGTGACAACGCCAAACTGGTACTTCCATATGATGTGATTAATGGTAACAAATCCTGTATCATCTAGTGCACTTAGGATATCCTTGAGATTATTCCATCCTGAAAAAACGTACATGCTGCCAGACTCTTTTAGAATTCTAAATGCCTGACTCATCCATTTTACTGAAAAATCGTAATAGTCTTTTTGCTTTATTTCGTTGTACCCCTGCATTACTCTAGATGCTGTTCGATTGTAGTTTTGCTTTGTTGCCTTGAAATCAATTGCAAACGGCGGGTCTGTTACAATTAGATCAATTTTGTTTTGAGGTAAGAGCTTCATTCCATCAATGCAGCTAATGTTAAAGATCTGATTCAGTGCTATTTTGTTCAAAGCCTAGCTACTATCCTTTGTGTCTGGGCCGTACATGTTTTGTGTGATAATTTTTTTGAGCTCCTCATCTGTTTTTCCGGCAAAATCAATCCCTAGGGATTTTGCAATGAACTCCATTTTCTGTCTTTCATTTTGGACAGGTGATGTGATGTTAAGATTTGAGCTTGGTTTTCCAGCCAGCTGATTTTGGATCTCATTTTTTGTCTTGTTATATTCACCAACTACTCGCCCTAGCTTTTTTGTCACGTCTGGAAGCTTGTTTGTGCCTAATAACGCGATTAGGGCAACAAAAATTATGATTATCCACTCGCTTCCCACTATATTGAGTGAATAATCCAGCATGGTTTAGTTTTGGTATGATACAAAAATAAGCCTAGCGCAAGTCTACATCTGTCTAGCAGTCACTACACAATTCTACACAATATAATTAAAGATCCCAAAGCCTGTTTGTAACTTGAATTGAAGGGACTAGTGGTTGCAGTGTTGTTATTGGTAGTTACAATGGCAGTATCTCCTGCATATGCAGTCATTGTGGAATTTAGCACCGACAAGACCTCTTACAAAAAAGGTGACATTATCAAATTTTCAGGCAAAACCGATGCAGCTCACGCAAATAAAATGATCTTCATCAAAGTGTATGGTCCTAAAGGCGATTTTGTAGTATTAACAAGTGGTATCCCTGATGCGGATTCTAAAATTTCAGAGATAGATACCACTAAAGGCAAGTTCTCAGAAAAGTCTGCTCAGCAGGGAAAGGGAATCTATAATGCAACTGCATTTTATCCTGATGAACCTGACTACAAGGGCAAATGGCTCATCTTTGATTATTCACTTGACGGCTCACCAGTATCCCCGTCAGCTGCTGATATCATGGGACAACAATCTCAGCCTACACCAACTCAACCCACGCAGCCAACACAACCGACACAACCTACTACACCCACCCAACCAACGCAGCCAACTATACCAAAACAGGAAGAGCCGGTAAAACCATCATGTGGTACTGGCACTGTATATGATGAGGAAACTGAAACCTGTATAGTAGCACCAGCTGATCCAGAGCCGGAACTGGAGCCAGAGGAAACTGAAACACAGACCGGATACAAAACAACACACATTCCTGGATTCCCTGATCCTACAAAAACTCCGGAGTCATATGTGGAAAGATACCAAAATGACGCGGCATTCAAGTCCTGGTTTGACAAGAATTTCCCAGATGACACCATTTATGATATAGTTGGAGTTGAAGGACCAAAGACAACTCACATTCCTGGATTCCCAGACCCAACCAAGGATCCCCAGTCATATGTGGAGCGATATCAAAACGATGCAGCATTCAAGTCCTGGTTTGACAAGAATTTCCCAGATGATACCATTTATGAAATAGTAGGAGTCGATGAACCCCAACCCCCAAGCGCATGCGGTCCTGGAACTCATGATGAAAACGGGGTCTGTGTTTTGGACAAAAAGGAAGGAATAGGCCAGTGTGCAATAGCTACTGCAGCCTTTGGAACAGAACTAGCTCCACAGGTACAGCTACTCAGAGAAGTTCGAGATAACGTACTATTCAGCACTGGAACGGGAACTGCATTCATGGCAGGCTTTAACGACTTTTACTACACCTTTAGCCCAACAATAGCCGACTGGGAAAGACAGAGCCCTGTTTTCAAGGAGATTGTAAAGGCCACAATAACCCCGATGCTATCCACATTATCAATTCTAAATTA
>CAYOBG010000069.1:0-7837 GCA_964402265.1 uncultured Candidatus Nitrosotenuis sp.
TATCTCGAATGATTTCAGCAGATTCCATAAAAAATGCGCTAAATGAACTTCTCAGCACCCCGTACAAAGAGCTAGTTCCACAAGAGGAGACTCCAATTGATGCCATCTCCAAGTTTGAGCGAGCATTTGAAGTCCTAATGTACAATAACATGCGCTCTGAATTCGTGCGTATTTTCAGCTTTTCAACAGTAATTGCAATAACAAGACTACTTGACTTTGAAATTAGGAATCTTTCCTCCATCGCATTTGCAGTAGAGCAGAAAATTCCTACAGATGTTGTAGTGGCAAAACTAATTGTAAAAGACAGCTAGTTCTTGACTAGATGATATCGTAGCTTTTCCACTGTTGACTTTATGTTTGAGGCAATTCTTTGGTATGCCTCTAGTGTTTTGGCATCTATGAAGAGGTCTTTTTGCACCTTCCATTCTGATGATATGACTAGTTTTGCATGGGATTCCTTCTTTGGTTTGTACTTGTACCAGTAAGAGTCGTCCTTTACTATTTGTGATATTTCATAGTTTATCTTTACTTTAGGTTTGTAAACTGAAACAGTGACAATGCGCTCTTTGAGCAATGCATGCAACATGAGATCATGTAGATGTTTGTCCGCATTTAGTACTGCAATGACATCATCTGCAACCATTCCAGGAGGAAGTGTTGTGAGCTTGCCATATCCACTCCAGAGAAAATCATCAACTTTGGAGTGGAATCTTCCTTTGAGAACTTTGGTTAAGGTTCCAAAGTTTAGAGGTCCAAGATCATACTCTGATGGAAATGAAACAAAATAACGCAGCTTCCACATTGTTCCTTCGGCTACGCCCATTCCATACAATCCGCCTGGGGCAAACTCACTTTTTGTTACGGTTTTTCTTTTGAGTACATCAATGTAGTCGACACTGTCAATTACTCTGAGTACCCCTCTGCTTGCAATTCCAGGAGTGGGACCATCAAGTGACGCACGAGGATAATCATACTCAAAGTCCATTGTCCCATCGGGAATCAATTTACACTCTAGACCAAGCGATGACATGTGCTTGTGTAGCTTTTTTGCTACCTTGTCTTCCACAGCTGTTGCAACTATTGTGTCTGGATATTGTAGCACTCCTATGATACACAATCAATATTTTTAAGATTATCTGTTCGAAAAATAAAAGAATTGTAATAATTATATGATCTATTATATAATTTTTAATAATTATTCGCTAAAACATGAATTTTCTCTATCAGGCACGAATTGTGATGGAGAAATTGCAAAAAATGAGGCCGGACTTTGAACTCTAGTCAATACGGAGCAAATATTGGAATTTATTTATCACAGCTGGATTAGTTTTTTTATGAAATTATACTTTGAAATTTTTCTAGTTGGGATCATACCATGACAATAGGAGTTGTAATTGGGGAATCAAAGCCCACTGCAGTTACTGCGCAAACATCACGACCATTATCTGTTGGCGAATATGTGATAATTGATTCGCAGGATGGAAAGCTCTTAGGCCTAGTGGAAAGATCATTTGTGTCCAGTGCCGCACTAACTGACATTCATAATTTTGATGAGGCAGTTGAAAGCAAGGAAATTGCTGATATTAATTCTCGCGACAAAAGCTTTACTGCAAAAATTGGAATACTTGGATATTTGGCGCAGCTTCAAAAAAGTGTTGTAGTCCTTCCTGCCATACCCCCAATTCCTGGAACTGGAATTTTGACTGCAACAAAAGACGACCTCGGAAATATTTTTGCCCCGCAAAAAGACGAATGGGTGAAAATTGGCACGTTGCTTAGAAATTCTCAGATTGATGCAAATGTGAATCTAAACAAAATTGTATCAAGGCATTTGGGAATACTTGCAATGACTGGAATGGGAAAAAGCAACCTTGTATCATTACTAGCAAAACAAATTTCCAAGCTTGACGGAACGCTGATAATTTTTGATTACCACAATGATTATGCAGACCTGCACATTCCGGGAATTAATGTGATTGATGCAAAAATAAATCCAAGACTATTAGATGCAAACACGTTAGGTGACGTATTAGAAATTAGAGAAAACGCAGACATTCAGCAAAGAATTTTGCGACTCGCATTCACACCTGATGTAAAAGAAGCCCAGAACTTTTGGGATGCACTAGACCACAATGTCGCAATGATTGGCTCAAACCCGGAGCGCAAGGATGACAGGCATTCTGCTGACAGAGTCCAGGACAAAATTGATGATGCCAGGCACAGATTCGCAGATGTTTTAGACCCAGACATAATGGACCCACTTGGCTTGATAAAAGAAGGCAGAGTAAACGTGCTAAACGTATCAGAGTTATCTGAAAAGCAGGCAAATGTAGCACTAGCATATTATTTCCAGGAACTGCTCAGTGACAGAAAGGCAGCGCTAATGTCAAAGAGTGCAAAAAGCAAAACAGTCCACAGGTATCGCTTTGATTCACCAATCTTTGTAATAATAGAAGAAGCGCATGTGTTCATTCCAAAGGGGGAGGACACTCACACAAAATACTGGGCTGCAAAAATCGCTCGAGAGGGGCGCAAGTTTGGCCTAGGATTGTGCATTGTATCACAAAGACCCCGAAACATTGACCCAAACGTGCTATCTCAGATGGGATCCTTGGCAGTAATGAAAATAGTGCAGGAAGACGACCAGCACCAGATTTCGTCTGCTGCGGAATCAATCAGTAAGGACCTCATAAACCAGCTCACATCGCTTAATGTCGGCGATGCAGTATTTGTGGGCCAGTGGGTGAACCTACCTGCCATAGTTCACATTGAAGAAGTAAAGGACAAGGCAATTGGCTCTGACAAAAACGCCGTAACAGAGTGGAAGCATGCAAAAAAGTTTGAAAAAATAGCAAACGAATCAACACAAGGATTAATACAAAAAGATCTATTACTTGATTGAAAATGATCTTCTCCCACATTTCAGATACGCATTTGGGTCTAACTCAGTATGGCCTACAAGAACGGGAAGATGACATTTATTCTGCGTTCAATCAAGCCGTTGATCTCTCGATTAAGGATCATGTGGATTTTGTAATTTTTGCAGGCGATATCTTTCATGTCCCAAATCCATCCGGAACTGCCATTCTACAGATGGCAAATGCTCTAAAGAGACTAAAGCAAAACAACATAGACTCGTTTTTTGTGCTAGGCGAGCACGATATTTCCCGAATTCGCTCATCGCCAATACCATACGTGTATCACAACCTAGAGTTTTCACGATACATTGGCCAGGGAAAGCCGTTTGTGTACAAGGATGTTTTGATTGCAGGATTTGACAAGATACGGCGCGGTGAGATGTCCAAGTTTTCTGAAAAGTTCGCCGAGGTCGACAAAGCCGCATCAGAGCACAAGGGCCATAAAATACTGGTAATGCATCAGGGAATTGCAGAGATAAACCAGTTTGCAGGTGAGCTTGCATCTACTGATATGCCAAAAAACTTCACATACTATGCCATGGGCCACCTCCATGACAAATTTCTAAAACAATTCTCTCATCTAGCAGGACCAATAGCATATCCTGGTTCTATAGAGATGACAACCAGTGAGGGAATCAAGGAAACTCAAAAAGGATTCTACCAGGTCGATATTTCATCAAATGAGGCAACCCCGAACTGGATAAAACTTGATACTCGTCCTCAGTTCTCAGAAAAAGTAGAATTTGGAAATCTGGCAGGAGCAGTCACAAAGACATTAGACAAGATTTCAAAATTTGCAAAAAAGCCAATAGTGGAATTAAAAATTCACGGCAACGAAATTGAATCTGATATAATACAGGCGCAAATTGCAAGACTCGTCCCATACACCTTACACTGCACCTGGAAAATGATCCAGACAAGTGAGGCGGGATCTTCTGTGTTATTGGAAAGACCATCAAGCATTGATGACGAGTTATTTAGGCTTGCAACAAACTATCTTGGAACAAAAGAGACTGCAAGCTTTGCCATACAAGAACTATTACCACTATTATCTGCAAACAAAATCTCAGAAGCAGAGCATGCCATACTAGAGTCATTTGAGCAGTTTAGGAGTAAGAAATGATAACATCAATTGAGCTTGGTAATTTTATCTCTCATTCCGAGACAAGGCTTGACTTTGAGGACGGAGTCACAGTCTTTGTAGGACATAATGGCGCTGGAAAATCAAGCATAATTGACGCAATCACGTTTGCCTTGTTTGGTGAACACACCAGAAAGTCAAACAAGAGCCTGATTCGGCGAGGCACAAGTCAAGCGTATGTCAAGGTAAGGTTTTCATCGCAAAACAAGTCGTACGAGGCAACAAGAAAGATTGACTCCAAGGGCACATCATCAGCCCAGTTTGTAGAGATTCAAGGAGAGCAGGAAATTTTGCGGGCAGCAGGTGAGCGAAAACAGTTTGGCGAATCCACCACACACGAGATAGAGTCAACACTAGGTCTTGACTTTCAAAAGCTAAAGGTTGCATCCATTGTACAGCAGGGTGAGCTCAGTTCCATCATAAAGGCAAAACCAAAGGAATTCAAGGAATTACTAAACGCAATAATCGGAATTGACAAGCTTGACTTGGCATCAGAAGGCCTCAAAGTTGTACAGAAGAATTTTCGCCAGACAATTTACAAAAAATTCGGATATGATGATACCCACATTCCAATGCTAACAAAGGAACTAGAGGTAAAACTAGACGAAATAAAAGAATCCGAACCACAAAAATCACAACTATACACCATAAAGGAATCAAAGGCAAAAGAACTGGAATTACTCCAGAAAAAGGTGGATTCTGATTCTGCCAAGGAGTCCATTCTAAGACAAATCGATGAGCGAAAAACCGAATTTACAAAATATGTCAAGGATGCAATACTTGCAATTCAGAAAAATATTTCAGAAAAAGAGCGCAAAATACGAGACTGCCAGGGATGCTTTGAGATTGCAGCAAAAAAAGACGAGTTTGATTTCAAATTACAGTCAATAAAATCGGAAATAGAAAACATTAGAAAGAAAATCCAGGAATGTGAAACCCAGAAAACAATTCTACACGAACACCAAGAGCTTGCAAAAAAGCTGCAGCTCCAAGACGGCAAGTGCCCAGTTTGTGACTCTCATGTGGATAAGCTAAGACCTGTCTTTCAGGTAGAGCACCTCAAAGAAGAGCAGGAAAAGATGACACTGCAAATCAAGACCCTTGAGGCAAAAAGGCAAGAGCTCACACTACAGGAAAAAGAGACACTCGAGCAGGGAAAAAAGGCAGCAGCTGCCAAGGCAACACTAGACGCTCACGCAATACATGGAATGGACCAGCTAAGTACAATATCACAGGAAGTAGAAACACAAAAGGCACAAATCCAAAAAATCCCTCTAGTTATTACCACGTCTGGTGGATTACTTGAAGCATCAGAGATTGACTCTCATGCAAGACTGCTCTATGAGAAAATTGAAAACCTGCAAAAAGAAATCACAGGATTTGACCCTTTAGAGTTTGTCAGGGTGAAATCAGAACTGGAATCAAAGAAAAGAGAACTTAGCATACTAGACCAAGAATATGGTGCAATCACAGAAAAAATAACACAGGCAACACAACGAACTGAAAAGATAAACTCTATTCTGCTTGAATTGGGTCACGTCAAAGAATATCTTGGTAAGCTAGATGACATTCAGGATATAGTGTATAATCGGGACGGCCCAGTAGCTACCAGTCTTAGATCATGGGCCTTATCCACAATATCTGCAAAATCATCAGACTATCTTGAAATGCTAAACACAAAGATTCACCGAATTACACTAGCAGAAAAAACACGTGATATCTCCATTACATGTTATTCAAAAAACACCATTATCGATATTGATTCACTGTCAGGCGGTGAACAGGTAAGTGTAGCACTTGCATTGCGTTTAGGGATGGCACATTTGCTTGGGTCATCAAATCTTAATTTTGTAATACTTGACGAGCCAACGACTCACCTTGATAGTGAAAGAAGGAGATCACTAGTACGGGTATTATCACAACTCTCCAACATATCAAACGGCACGACAGGCCCATTACAATTTATCATAATAACCCATGATGCTGAAATATTTGAGGACTCGTCAGTTGAGAAGATTTATCGGTTTGAATCAAGCGAAGACGGAACTAAAGTAATACCGCTCTAGCCGCCAGTCAGTTTTGCGAACTTTTCGTTCTTAGATAGTTTTTCCATGAACTGTAGGTTTGATAACGCTACTATTGCTGATTCCACTACAGGCTCACTTGGATCGTGTAGTGCCTTTTCCAGTGTTGCTCGCGCCTCTTTTGCCCCAACTACACCTAGTGCGATTGCTGCCTCGTGTCGCACAAACATGCTAGGATCATTAGTTGTGGCGTCTTCCAAATGAGGAATTGCGCTTCTATACCCCATCTGTCCTAATGAGAATGCTGCCTCGTGTCGCACAAGCTCGTTTTTGTCGTGTTTGAGTACCTGTGCAATATATGGAATCTTGTCTTCTCCCCCAAAATCAACTAGAATGCAGGTTGCCCGGGTTCTGACCACATAATCATCATTGGTCAGTAGAGTTACAAAATAGTCGACGTCCTTTTTTTCGTACTTGTCTTCCATTTCTGCAAACAGTGCCAGTCGTTTTTCAGGGATCACTTCCATTGGTGTTGCAGGATTTTTTGTGCTATATTATCCAATTGGAAGGACAGCTACATTTTATAATAAATCATATCCGAGCAAAATTAATGGCAGTGCAGATAGGCCAAAAGGCGCCAAACCTCGGAATATCAAAGTGGGTACAGGGAATGCCTACTAACATTGATCAGGAAAAAGACCACATCGTACTAGTTGAAGTATTCCAAGTGAATTGTCCTGGCTGCTTTTTGTATGGCATACCAGAGGCAATCAACATCTACAACAAGTACAAGGACCAGGGGGTACGGGTTTTGGGAATCGCAACTGCATTTGAGGATTTTGATAAAAACACTTTGGAAAATCTTGAACTATTAGCAGAAACAGGCCAAACCATTGGCGAGACAAAAAAGGCACTTACAATGTATGGAAAGGCGTCAAACGGCGATAAAATTCCATACAAGATTCCATTCCCATTAGGAATGGATAATTTGGTAAAGGAACAGGGCAAGCCAAGCAGAGAAAAGGTGCTTGATTTCATCAAAAGCCAGATTCCAGACTTTGATGCCCAGCCAGAAGAATATCAAAAGCAAATCATTGCGCGAGTCGAAGAGTATTTTCTCTCAAAGCAATATTCTGCAGAGACATTTGACAGATTCCAGCTCAGAGGCACGCCATCTACCATACTAGTGGATAGAAAGGGAATCTTGCGCGATGTCTCGTTTGGCCAGACAGGCCACATCGAGTCTATGATTGAAGAGCTGTTAAACGAGAAAGCCTAGGCTTTTTTTCTTTTGAGATAGACTGCGCCAGTCGTTGCCGCGCCGCCAGCAATCACAATTCCAACTACGGATAAAATAATCACGAAATCATTGGTATTATCAGACTTGATTGGTACCATGACTTGCTCTTTTGTCGGTTCTGGGATATAGTCACTAGTTACTTCTAGTGTGTGGGTTCCATTTCCTACAAACTCTAGTGTGATAAAAGAGATTTTTTCATTGTGCAATACCTTTGGTGCGATATCTACACCGTCTAGTGAGAATTTTAGCTCGCCCTGTGTGATGTCATTTGGAATTTGTATCTCACCTACATTGTTCTCAAGGCTGCTGTTTATTGCAAAGACTAGCTTGTTGTCTTGGTATGAAATGTTTCTAACATCAAAGTTTGCAGTGGACTCTATTGGGTATGAGCTTGAGCCGACCTGCACTGAGAAGCTTGTCTTGAGGCCGGTCTTGTCAGATAATGGTTCGGCAA
>CAYOBG010000070.1:0-645 GCA_964402265.1 uncultured Candidatus Nitrosotenuis sp.
TGATCGCATTTTTGTTAAACGGCATAATCACAATATTTACTGCATTTACCTATGCCGAGCTGAGCTCCGCCCTACCTGATACTGGCGGTGGATATAGATGGGTTCGAGAAGGAATGCCAAGACCTAATGCCTTTTTGAGTGGGTGGATGGCTTGGTTTGCACATACAATAGCTGGCAGTCTTTACGCTGTGGCGTTTGCATCATTTTTTGCTCATCTTTTGGAATCTGCAAATATCATCCAGTCGTCAGTGATGCTTGAAAAAGGGCTAGCAGCACTTGCCATAATCGCATTTACTTTTATCAACGTAAGAGGGGCATCGCCAACCAGTAAGGTTGGTAACGCAATCACCTTCACACAAATTACAATAATCGGATTATTGATTGCAGCTGCCTTGTTTGCAATGGCATTTTCCAATCCTACGTGGCCTAGCAACTTTGAAGACTTTTTCCCAAAAGGGGTATCAGGTCTTGTAGTGGCAATGGGTCTTACCTTTATTGCGTTTGAAGGATACGAAGTCATTGCTCAAACTGGCAACGAGCTAAAGAATCCAAAAAAGAACATCCCTCGAGCGATCTTTATCTCGTTGTTGGTGGTGGTTGCAATTTACATCATCTTTACATTTTCATTTATTGGCGGGCTATCTG
>CAYOBG010000070.1:655-7826 GCA_964402265.1 uncultured Candidatus Nitrosotenuis sp.
AAAAACTTGGCCAGTCTCCATGGGCGTTTATTGGAGGATTTGGTGAAATTGGCATAGTAGAAGCTGCCAAGTCATTTCTTCCATTTGGCGCACTAATTGTTTTAGCTGGCGGATTTGTATCAACACTTGCTGCACTCAACGCAACAACGTATTCTTCCAGTCGAGTCTCATACGCAATGGGAACACATTACAATTTGCCGCACTTTTTTGGCAAGATTCACCCCAAATACAAAACCCCTGCAATCTCCACAATCGCATCTGGCGTGATAATGCTTGTAGTGGCAATGGTACTGGACTTGACAGGAATCGCATTTGCTGCAAGTGTCATGTTTCTGTTCTTGTTTGCTCAGGTAAATTATGCTGCAATCACAATACGCCGTCTCTATGGGAAAAAACTGGACTATGCATTCAAGACCCCATTTTTCCCAATAATTCCAACACTTGGGATTTTGTCTGCAATTGGGCTCTCTGTATACCTGCTTTTCACAGAGCCCCTTTCATGGGTAATTGCAATAGTTTGGATTTTTGCCGGATTTGTGATATACAAGTCATACACGTCCAAAAAGGAAATTGAGCACTATGCACCACTTGTATACAACCAAGGACCAAAGGAGAGAAAAGAGTACCGCGTCTTGATAATTTATCATCCAAAATATGTGGCAGACTATTACAAAATAGCAAATGCCATAATTCAGGAAAAGCACGGCGAGCTCTCATTTTTGAGTGTGGTCAAGATCCCAGTGCACCTTCCACTCACTGCTACAAACAAGGTTGCAGAATCCGAAATTGAGGAATTCAACGAGCTCAAAAAAGCAATCCCGCAATCCATTCGTCACAGATACCTAGTTAGAGTATCTCACGATGAAACCGACGCTATCCTATCAACAGTAGAAGAGCAGGGAATCAATTTGGTAATAGTTGACTTTTCATTTCTCCGAAACAACAGAAAGCTGCTTTCCTTGTCTACGTGTGATTTCATTGGCGTAAGGCTTGGCAACAACTTTGAGCAAGACCTTGCAAATTTGGTTGTGTCATATGATAAAGGGCGACACTCTGATCTGGGCCTTCGAATCGCATATGCGATATCCAAAACACATTCCAGCAGAATCAGAATAGTTCGTGGTGTAATGGAAAAGCCGGAAACTGAAATTGAGATAATGAACAGAATAAACGAAATAATGTTTGATCTTGACATGAAAAAAATCCAGTTTGAAAAAGTCTACCCGAAATCAAAAAATCCTGCACCGGTGCTTTTGGAAAACTTTGAAAAAATAAGTGACGAGACCATAATACTTGGTGCTGGAAATCAGGCAGATCAGGCGTTTTCCCCAAAGACACTTGAGGTAGTGGACAAGACAAAAAAATCGATATTTGTAATACGCGACCACCAGTTCTCAGAATTTCACGCAAGAAGGTTCTGGAGAATCATGTCCTCTAGGATGCGCGAGAACCGTCACCTCTACAAAATCTATGTCGACATTGCCCACCTTGGCTACTCCATTAAGGAAAGGCGTGCCCGTGGAAGATATGATGAGGAATACTTTGATTCCAAGCTGAAATAGATGTAAATATCTCGAACTGGAAAATTGGGTGCGAGCTGGTGGGGCGATTACTGCGAAAGCAGAGGAAACTCCTCCCTCAATGCAGGCACGTGTTGTGGTGACGCAAAGCCAGAGATGGCAGGCAACAGAACAGAAAAACAACCGAACTGGAGCACAATGATGGCAAATACCTGAGATTTCCAGCGATAGGAATGAAACATCTGTCCCATGTGGAGAAAAGCCAAACAGAACTTGGACCTGCACCTATAGTTCAGGTAGGCTGCAAAGCGAAATGTCGTCCGAAAACAGAAGGAGGGTTACGGCCAGCACGCAAATTTTTTGTTACTTTAATCCGATTTTGATAGTTGTCTTGAGAGTTTCTGTAGTGCCTGATGGTGATGTGGTGTCTGTGAATTTTAGCTGGGCAGTAGAGCCAATCTTTACTCGTTTGCCGTCGATTTCCTTTGGCATCTTTAATGACACAACGAATTGATTGGTGTTATCCCCTGTCTCTCGAAGAGATGTAGTCTTTGCGTCAAATGCCGCATTTGCAAGCGTGGTTCGAATTCCATTTGTTCCCTTGAACTCTATTAGGCTTAGTGAAATGTTATCAGCAGTTCTGGAATCCAAATTAAAGTCTGGATCATAAATCCTGACCTGGAATGTTTGGCCGATTCTGATATTTTTTGATGACACATCAAGGCCTGTAGTTGATCTTTTTGTTGTGACTGATTTTGAAATGATCTTGGAGTTCCCGGATGCATCGGACTCGTCATTGTATGATATTATCAGAACATCTCCCTGCCTGACATCGCGTCCGTTAATCGTTGTAGGAATTGAGACCTTGCCAATGAATACTCCGGAATCAACCCCTGTTTCAGTAATAGTTGAGGGCCCATCGATTTCAGTTCCTGCTAGCTTGAATGTCAATAGTCCAGAAGTAGAAATCTGGTCGATTCCACGGGGACTGGTGTTTAGGTCATCATCGTGTATGTAAAACGTGACTGTTCCGCCCGGAACTAGTACGGTGCTTGTCTGGAGTGCGACTGCAAGAAATATTCCAATTAGTGGTATCATTATTCCAGTATGCCTCGGAGCTTGTCTGCGAGGGCTGGCTTTTCAATATTACTCATGATAAATTCTATATCGGATGGGTCATCGACATCCCACATTATTCGACTAATAAGGACAAAGGAAGTCGGGATGTTGCGTGACTTGGCAGTAGTTAGGTGAATCTTGTAGCTGTCCTCGTCATAGTGCGTTTCCATTATATCAATTGGGCTGCGCAAAAGGGCGTTTGTGCCATCAAACTTTCTTGATGGTACGACAATCAGGGAGGGGTTGCTTTTCCTGAATTTTAGCAACTCGTCAATGTCTTGTGGCCGAATCAAAGGAATATCTTGAGGGAATACCACTGATGCATCAAACCCGTTTTCTTTAAGATATTTTTCTGCTAGCGCGACTGCGGCATTTACCCCATTTTCCTTTTCCTCAAAGATCTGAACGGTGTTGTATTTTTTTGCAATCTCAAATGCGGACTCGTCCCTTGATATTATGACAGTCTTGTTTATCTGGGATTGCGATATTGAGGACAATACCTCATCGAGCATTACCTTGCATAGTTGTTCTGTTTTTTCTTGCGATAAACCAAGGCGGCTTTTTGCCTTTGAGAATGTCTTGACTGGTATGACTGATGCTATTTGCAATCTAGGTGCGAACGTTCTTTAGCACAAACGATGCCAGCGCATCTTCTGTTAGTTTGTTAGTCATCTTGATACTGGTGTCGTACACTTTCATGTCTAAATTCTGAATTCTCTTTGTAAGTAATCTGTCCTTGGAATCAATTACGATACTTCCGCAAACATCGGAATACATCTGTGCCACGCCATATGGTGAGACATCAATTCCAGCTGCAGTCATGTATTCTACTGCCGGACCTGAGAATGCCTTGTTGCCGATTAGTGGGCTAATGGCTACTACCTTTCGCCTGTTCTTTGATAGCTCCTTTCTAATCCCTTTGATCTGAAGCATTGGACCGATGCTGGTAAGTGGATTCCCCGGCGCAATTATGACTAGCTCTGAATCATGAATGGCATTTACTGCCTCTGGGTTTGGTCTAGCCCTGTCTGCACCAATATACTGGATACCCTCTACCTTGTCCTTACCCTTGTATTTTACCCAAAATTCTTGCAGGTGCATCTCGCCCTTGCCAGTTGTAATTCTTGTCTCTATGGTGTTATCTGTGACTGGCATAACTTTGGCCTCGACTGCAAATTTTTCGCACATCCACTTTGTAATGTCACCTAGGTTCTTGCCGTTTTTTAGCATGTTTGTTCTAACTAGGTGGGTTGCTGCATCTCTGTCTCCAATTCTAAACCAAGTCTCCTCACCGAAAATTTCCATCTGTCTTAGAAAACCAAAAGTGTCTTTTCTAATTCCCCAGCCTTTGTCATAATCCAAAATATCTGCCAATCCGTAAACTATTGTGTCAATGTCAGGGCACACATACAATCCATACAACCAGTAATTGTCGCCAACGTTACACACGACATTTACGTCACGAGTCTGTGAAATCAAGCCGCGGACAAGCTTAACAGAACCTGTGCCGCCAGCAAGTATTGTTATCATAAAACCCTTTTTTTATGATGCCGCGGATCAATATTACCTTTTCAATATTGTATGATATTACAAAACAACAAATCGCAATGGAAAAGTTGGAAAAAATTCAAAGAAAATTTGTTTTGTAATTTTTCTTGTCGATTTTCATACTTCAAGATAAGATTTATTACTGCGCCTACGCGGAATTCATGCGTGAATAGGGGCTCCGTATTAGCATTATTTGTTTTAACAATTTTAGTTATTGGGTCAGTATCTTCTGCATTTGCAGCTCAGCTAAACTGGGACGCAAAGACTCCGGAGACTGGACAAAACCCGAAATTTACCTTCCAAAGAACTGCATTCATTGAATATGAAGAAGGTGGAGCAATCGCAGACGCCTTACGTGGACAAGACACTGCAATTGACTTTGTAGCCGACTCTTCAACCCCTGGCATGCAGGACTTGATTGACCAAATCAATGACAGCCTACGAACATTACAAAGCTCAGCCCATGTAACTGATCTCAAACTCACATACCATGCATCAATGACTGGCAGAGGCGATAATGCGTCAGTTGACTATAGAATAATTTTGACTCCAACAATTGATGGTTATCTTATCAAACCGTACACACAGGATTCACCTGCACTCTTTGACGTACTATGGAGAGGAATCAAGGTCAATGGTCCTGTTGTACTTACAACAGAAGAATTTGGCGATGTTGAAATAAACCAACCATTATCATTTTACGAAAAAAACTTCCCTGATGTTGCATCACAATTTACCGGCGAGGCAGCAGATGTTATGAATACCCCATTAATGGATGCCTCTGGCATTGGAGCACTAGGAATTGACAGCTGGCACTCACTTACAGACCCAACAGGCATAGTAGCTGAGACCAGCAAGTATGGATTCTCTGGCGCCAAAGTCGCAGTATCATCATTTACAATGGGCGAGAGCAGCTTCAGAGAGGGACAAATCAAAGAAAAAGAAGCAGAAGCAACATTTGTGACCGATAAAACTTATCATATCAGAACAGTAGAGTCTGGCGATTCTGGAAACATTTTCCTAGCAGGCTATGCATCACCTGACAAATTAGGCGGTGCAGAAGTAATCGGAGTATCGCCAACATCATCCAAGACATCTGCACAGACATCATCTGGCTCATTCCCAATATTCATCATATATGGAATGGCGGGAATGGCCGCAGCGGGTGCTGGTGGATTTTTCTGGTGGAGCAACAAAAAGGCAAAGCGCGATACTGAACATATCCAAACAGGAATTGATCCAAAGCACCTAAGAGGTGTTGATACTAGTGAGGCATCTGGCGGATACAAGACCAACAGAGGCGAGGCAGAACTTGCAACAGATGACTCTAGCTACAAGCAACACCAAAGCGTATACGAGCAAGGCTCAACTAGAGGCTCACTCCCAGCGGGATTCAAGCCAGCAGAGCCAACACCAGAGGCACCAAAAGAAGAACCAAAACCAAGCTCAAACCGTGGCTCTATGCCAAAAGACTGGAAACCATCTTCCTAAAAATTTTAGTTAAAGTCCTTTAGTGCAGTGATTTTTCTTTTCCTGTATTCCAGTGCCGTTATGGCAATACTCAGACTGCCAGTCACTACAAGAATTATCTCAATTGTCTGGATTAGTGAATGGGAAAACGCATCCATTATTCTGATTTCATTTACACTTGCTACCAAATATCCATAAGAAAACACGACATAGTTTGTTGCCCAATGGATTAGCAAAGCAGCTACAAAGCCATATCGATAGTAGACCCAGCCAAGTATTATCCCTGACATTGCAGCTTGGGCGAACTTGCCGTTGCTCCACTGGTCTGATATTATGTGAGAAAAGCCAAAGAAGACGCCTACTGCCACAATTAGAATGATTGCCTTTCTTGAATCTGTAATTGGGAGATTATCTGATGGGTTCCAGAGTGACTTTAGGAACAGTTTTGCAGATGCGCGCCTGGAATACAGCAAAAACAGTGGGATTCCAACTAGAATGATTCTAAAGCCGAACTCTTCTATTATGGGGGCTATGCTTGCGCCAAGAAACTGTGTGAGATCATTCCCAAACGATGGCGGTGTTATCTCTATTCCAAATATCTGCTGTACCTTGTCAATTATCGCAGATAGCACCACAATAATTGAGAACCACTTTATTGCATGCACTAGATAGTTGCCAGTCTGGGACTCGTACGAGCCTGCCATAATGGGTGATAAAATCCTGAGAAAATTCTTTTTTGGACCTAAAGTCGCTACTACAAACAAAATCAGAAATCCTGCCCACACTACAACAAAGACATCGCCAATCTCAAGCCAGGACAGCCAGTCAAGACCTAGTTGCTTTACTGATTCGATTTCTGTTACTGGCAGTTCATAGTCGATGCTTTTTCCTATCTGGGAATTGTAGAAAATGTACGCCCCAATTGGGAATGATAATATCATGAGGCCGAAAATTACGGAAATTAGCGCTGAATAAGGTATTGCTATTCCTTGTAGAATTTTGTGGTCTTGCAAGACTAGTGGACTTCGATGCTGGATTCAGAAAATCCGAGCTTGACTAGGGTTTCCTTCATGGTGTATCGGTGATCGCCTTGCAAAAAGATGTAGTTGTCTTTAGTGGTGCCACCGCAGGCGTATTTTCTTTTTAGCTCACTCAGGGTGCCATCCAGATCGTTTAGCTTGGAGTCTAGTCCTTCGATCATTGTACCCTTTTTCTTGAATCGTCTTTCTTCTAGTCTTACGACAATTTTGTTTGATTCTTTGTTAAGATCACCGCAAGCACACAAATCTTGAGGAAGTCCACATGTGTTGCAAATTACTGCCATTATTTACTAGTGATATGTCTTTGAGCCGACTATTAAGCCTTGTTGGATTTTTCTTACAAAGTTTTTAGAAAGGATCTGACAAAATATTACACATGTCTGATCTACGAAAAAAGGCAGCTGAAATGTTGCTAAAAGGGGCCACACTACTTGCCGAACCCTGTCCTTATTGCAAGGGGGTTCGGGTAATGAA
>CAYOBG010000071.1:0-7784 GCA_964402265.1 uncultured Candidatus Nitrosotenuis sp.
CTAATCATTTTCGGCTCTACTGTAAACTATAATTGCGAAATTGAGCTCAAGGAGGGTGGCTCACTCACATTTCACGATGAGGGTTCCGGCTTTGCATTGTCTGATGATGCGCTAATCAAACTAGAAAACGGCAAGCGATTCAAGCTGCAAGAGCTAAAGACTACGAATCTGGTAGGGCACGGCAGACAGATAACATACGAATATCTGGATGGTATCGGAAAAAGGCAGAACAAAGAGTCAAGTCTTGGCAAGTTTTTCAAGAAAAAATGATCACACTTGGAAATTAGCATTGGATGTACTGGGTGGGGATATGATGGCTGGATTGGCCCATTTTATCCAAAAAACATGCCTAAATCAGAGTTTCTAAAACACTATTCATCAATTTTTGATACCACAGAGATAAACTCGACATTTTATGCAATTCCAAATCAGGCCGTTGCAAAAAAATGGCACGCCGATACGCCAAACCATTTCAAGTTCACAGCAAAGCTACCACAAATCATAACTCATCAAAATCGACTTGGTACTCTTTCACCACACCTTGAGCAGTTTTTGCAGTCAGTAAAGCCGCTTGGCTCAAAATTTCTATCAAGTGTGGTCCAACTACCGCCATCCCTATCCTTTGATGAAGCAAAGCCAAAGCTGGAACAACTGCAGTCATATTTTCCAGAAAATAATTTCGTAATAGAAGGGCGACACATGTCCTGGTTTTCAGATTCTGCAACAAGATATCTTTCTGAGAAAAACATTTGCCTTGTTTGGAGTGATGTTGTAGGAGTTGAAAATCCAGCACCTATAACATCAGATCACATCTATCTTAGATTAATTGGAGACCGAAGTATTTCAGAAAAAGATTTTGGCAGACTCCAAAAGGACAGATCCATACAAATGAAGTCCTGGATTGAAAAATTGCGCAAAATCGAGGACCGTATATCATATGTGATGATTCTTGCAAACAATCGATACGAGGGCTTTGGACCTGCTACTGCAAACAAGCTCCGACTGCTCCTTGGATTGGACCAGCTGAGTTTTGCCGATAAAAAACAAAGAACTCTATTCCAGTCTTAAATAGTGATCCAACACATGTTTGATTTCGGTATGATATATTGACAAACGTTCAGATTCTGACTGATCAGATTTATTGATTCGTAGATGTGATTATCACATCAGGATAGTAACAAGTAAGAAAACGCTGATGCGCTCGTACCGGGTCGGTGGGCAGGGAACCACAGTTCTACCGCACTACTTGCACTGCTATCCTGAATCTTTTTTCTGCTATCACACCTTTACATTTTTAACTTATTTCGAATCAAAATCAAACAAATTTCAAGAATTCTAATAATGCAGGTTATATTTGTTTGATGTATAATTATTCCGTTGAAAAGCGCACAAGTGTACTGCGTCCTTTTGGTGATTAAATCATGACTAGCGGCTCAGAAATATACCAAATGGCAAAAACTGGATGTATTGCTGGACTGGTAGGCGGGTTTGCGCTTTTCAGCTCGTTTTTCTGGATAGACAGTGAGGTGGGTGTACCGTTTGGCACCTTTTACAAGGTAGTGGGAATGCTTGTAGGCCTTGATGACATGCCTGCAATGATATTTGGATTTTTTGCCCACATGCTAACTGCTGCACTAATTGGAGCAATTTTTTGCATCTGCTCTACACTTCATCGATACTTGCACATCTCAAGTGTTCCAAAGGGAATAATCGGCGGCGCAGTAACTGGGATTCAAGTCTATACAATATTTTTCATGCCAATAACGCTATACGTGATGTTTCCGATGGTATCTGATCAAGCCTCGGGACTATCGTTTGTACCTGCAGAAGAAATGCAAATTGCAAAAACCCTGATGGACACGTCTGGTACCATACTATGGGGCTCACTAATCTTGCATGTGCTGTATGGTAGTGTGATGGGATTGTTCTGCTCAATTATGCTGTATGAGGATTACTCCATGAAAGAAAAAAAGAAGGAAAAAAAGGAAAACTGGGAAAAATCAGAGAGTGAACACTGGCCATCCACATGATCAGCTTTGATCCAAACCTCTCCCTCAAAAAGAGAGCACAGATTGGCTGCGTAGCCGGGCTTGTCGGCGGATTTGCAATCTTTGTTAGCATTTTTGTAATTGATCTGAGCCTTGGCGCCGACCAGGGAACATTTTACAAGGTAGTGGGGCTGGCAGTTGGCTCATCAGGCATTGAGGCAACCTTGCTTGGCATGATATCGCACATGCTAGTTGCAGCCATTATAGGAATGGTTTTCGGCCTTGGCTCATCACTCCACAAAAAGCTGGGAATCTATTCCATCAAAAAGGGAGCAGTTGCGGGAATCACAACCGGACTAGTCGTATTTTTTGTCTTTTTTGTGCCAATTAGCATGTATCTGATAATGCCAATAATACAATCAAGTGTGATAGGGCCTGAGGCCAAAGCCCTGATTGCAAATACAAATGTCGTAATGATTGGCTCCCTTGAGCTACACGCAGTTTATGGGGTTGTAATGGGCGTGTTTTTTGCAATCGCCGTAAACTATGAGTCAAAAAACAGATTTGAGCTGCAGACTGCGGAGGTCTAAAAAATGCTAAGGACTGTTACCATATCAGTAATAATTGGAACATTTCTTATTGGTTCATACTATGTGGTTGCATCATCGTTTATTCCGCCAGTGCAACAAAACAAGTTGACACTAGCACTAGATGACGTGCAACCTGGCCTAACATATGAAAAATTTATAGCACTATCTGAGGATGAAAAATATTTGCTTTTGGCAATAATGCCATCTGATACAAGACTGATGATATTGCAGGAGGCACGGGATAAGCCGAGCTTTATCTCTGAAAGCAAGGATGAGTTCACATTGCAGACTGGACCTGATACAAAGATGATCAAGTTTACTCAGGTCAGCGGTATCAAGGGATATGATGCACAAGGGACTGCATCCGTGTTTGTAGGGGGTGACACAAAGTTTCTGAGACTGGAAGACTTTGGTGTTGCAGGCGGAATTGATCAGCACGTGTATCTTACCAAAGATGGCACCACTGACACTGGAATTGATGTTGGATTGCTCAAGGCAACGCAAGGCGACCAAAACTATGACATCTCAGGGATTGATCCAAACGAGTACAATGTCTTAATAGTGTATAGCAAGCTCTTTGATGCGTATTACGCTCATGCTGAATTTCTAAAAACAGAATAATATTTTAGAATCAGGTGCGATATTGCCTTATTTTGTTCTCTAGTCTTTCTATGAATTCATCAAGCTGCAGATTCTTCTTTTCGTTTTTGCGCAAGATATAGTACAATTCTTCAGTTGCCGCATGATAGTCAACCCCGATTGTCTGCGCCATATACAAAGACAGGTATGCCAAGAGGAGTTTTCGAAGCAGCATATCAGATGAATACTGGACTAGATCAGAGCCAAGCTCGTCTAGTACGTTTACAAAATACGCATCAAGGTACGAGTCCTTTGATTCTCGCTCTCGCATGGCAAACGAGCCGCCAAGACCACGCTCTGTCATGTGGACTTGCTCTACAGTTTCTACAAATTCCTCATTTAGCTTTGGGTCCTCACTTAGTATTTCGGAAACCAAATCTGCACAGTCTTGCTCTGAGCTGTCTAGCTTGGATTTTAGTGAAAACATGACATGGCATGCTGCACATCCCTGGTCTAGCTGAGTTTGGTGGTTGCGAATTTTTTGTAGCTCCTCGGCTATGATGTCACGTATCTTGGATTTTTCCAATGCATTGTCTTTGCCGATTCTTGGCTTTTAATCATTCCAGCAAACTCTTATCTTGCGTTTGCCCCAAGTGATCGGGCGATGACGAGGAGTTAGAGAAATGACTCGATGATTGGATTCAGTGAATCGGAGCCCAAGATTTTGTAATCAAATCGGAATGAATCTGGAAGAATGGTTTTAATGCATTATACGATTTCAATGTCTGTGAACAAGAAAATCATAATAGGAATAATAATTGCAGTTATAGCGCCAATTACAGCATATGCAATATCTCCACTGTTTTACAATACTACCATCGATGAGCCAATGCCTCAAATTACATCGACTCCAACATACACAAACGGCACCACAACATCCACACAAGAGATTCCGCAACTGATTGCATCAGGACAGTTCACTGGAGTAAATGACGGAATACACAACGCACAAGGCGTTGCAAAAATAATCGCACTGGCAGACGGAAAACAATTGCTACGACTGGAAGATTTCAAGGCAACAAATGGGCCTGACCTGCACGTGTACTTGGCAACTGACAAAACCGCGCAAGACTATGTCGAGCTCGGCAACCTCAAGGCAAACATTGGAAACCAAAATTATGAAATTCCAGAGGGAACAGACCTATCAAAATATGACACTGCACTGGTATGGTGCAAGCAGTTCTCAGTGTTGTTTGGGTCTGCAGAAATATCCTAAAGACTGTGAGTGTGTTCTAGCCAAAAACGATGCAGTGTTCGCATTCGCAGTTTGGTATGACCTTTGCTTTTGCAAGGCATTTTGCGTGCTGGCCTGCCTGGCACTGGACGCAGACTTGCTCTAGATTTTCTACCTCGGAATATTTCTTTGATTGATCAAAGCCAAATCCACCGTCTTTTGGGCCTACCATGGATTAATGAGTGACTCTGTAGTATTTTTACATTGGTAAAGAATCATTTTTCCGGCTCGTCCTTGTCGTTTTTGTCCCACATGTGCATTGTTCCGCGTATCATGAATGCTCCAACAATTATGGTCACTAGTCCCACGGCAACAAACGCAAACCCCTTGGCAATGGTGCGTAGTATGGACATTTACTTTGCCTCAATACATACTACATTATCGTATCCAGTGATTCTGTATGCCTCATCTAGTGCCGTTTTTCCCTCACCTGTGTAGACATCAATATGTTTTCCAATTATTGCAGTTCCAGTATCTGTTCCAGTAAATATTGTCTCATCCCAGGGTGATGGTAGGCTAGGGATCTTGATCCTAGAGCCCGACGGTATTATCTGTGGGTCTATTGCTATGGAATTTATCTTGAGCTCATTTCCCATCGCGTCAAGTGGATATTCATACAGGTGGAACGAGTCATCATACCATCCAAGATAATTCCCTGAGACGGTCCTGCCCCATCCCTCTGTTTTAATCTCAGTCACAAAGTCCTCTCTGAACTTGTATGTTATATCATCAACTACAACATCAATGAACTTGCCAGAATAATCCGACTCTGATGGAGTGAAATATCCTGTGATGTACCATCCTGTGGTACAGTCGGAAAACGCAACATCTGATGCGTTTTGTTTTATTATGGAATCAGTCAGGACAAAGCTTGCAACTGGGTTCAAATCTTTTTCCAGCGTTATGGCGCCGATTTTTCCCATGTATGATATTGCATCAGAAAACTCGCGCTCTGATATGTCACCATTTTTCCAATACTGATACACATTGTAAAACCACTCTGGAATGAACAATTCTTGCGCAAACGCTGGCATCAAGCCCACCAGCATCAAAGTCAGAACCAAATATCTCAACAACGACTGATCCGTATTGTTCCATAAAAACACGTATCGCGTCACGGGCAAATTTCGTCAAGGATGAGCTACTCCTTTTTAATAATATGACATCATTTTGGATGAGATTGAGCCTATCGCAGCCAAGAACAAAAGCAAATTCGTGCTTATTTTGTGGAGAAGCCCTAAAGGCGCCCACAAAGTGCTCATACTGCGGATTCAAGTTCTGCGACGATCATTTCGCCACAGAGAATCATCAGTGTGGCAAGACAAGATATGCCGAATATGTACGCAAATCTGACGCAAATACAGTCCCCAATCTGGCCTCAGGTCAGTTCTTGGTAGTATGCGATATGTGTGGTTACAGATCCGCAAAAGGATCTCTAATAGAATTTGCAGGAGAGGAGCTAGTCCAGCACATGCAAGTGATTGGATGCTCTGGTAATACCTATCTGCAAGAGGTAGGAAACGCCCCGCAATTTCCCTCTCAATCCATTACTGTAAAGCCCGGTGACTCTCTAGTCATTCAACCTGCAATTCCGTCATCTGGAGGGCAAGAAAGCATAGTTGACCAGCTATCAAAGCTTGCAATACTAAAAGAAAGCGGGGCATTATCTGATGAGGAATTTTTGTTTATCAAAAAAGAGATAATCAAGCGACTAAAGTAGAATCATTTTTCCTTTTTTAAAATATTATCTAGCTGCTTTTTTGTCTCTTGGTGCTCTTCTCGTTCGCGCTGTAAGGTGGTCTTGATTATTTCCATTTCCTTTTGCATTGATAAAATCTTGGCATTAAGTGATGACACAACTGAGCTTGCAGCAGCTACTACATTTTTCTGTGAGGAGCGCTCACCGACATTTGCCATCTGGCTCTCAACAAATTTTAATTCTTTTTTTGCCAGCTCAATTTCTTTTTTCTTGGCTTCATGCTCTGTTCTAATATCTGTGATTTCAAGCCGGGCTGATTCTAATTCAGAGTTGACCTTGAGTAGTGTCTGATTTGCAAACTCTTGCGCCTTTCTGCTTTCCTCGTATGATTTTTGGACTAAGTGCAGATTTGTCTTTATCTCATCTGTTTCAACCTTGTATTTTGCATGTTCTGCGCGCGCAATCTCAAGGTCAGTCTTGGTGCGGTTTAGCTCAGTAAGTGTTGCCTTTTTCTCCTCAATCTGCCTCTTGGTTGATTCCAGTTCCATCTTTGCAGCATCAATCTGTTTTAGGAGCTGCATGTGCTGGGTTCGCTGCGCATCCATCTCTGTTTTCTTCTCGTTAGCCTCTTTTTTTGTGGCCATGAGCGTACCGACTACATCATCATATTCTGATTTTGCCTTGTCAAGTTTCTCAGAAATTGCGTTTAGGTGTTCTGTCTTTGTTTTTAGTTCAGTCTGGATGTATTCAAGCTCATTTGCAATTCGCTCTGTCTCGATTTCCTGAGGACTCTTTACCTGTATGGGTTCAGGCGTTATGGCTGGCAGTTCTTCTGTTTCTTCTTTTTTTGTACGCCTAAAGAGTCCCATGACTAGTTCACCATTTTATCACAAGATGAATTTTTCTATTTGCGGATAAATCTAAGATAAAACCCAAAACCGCCGACTGCAAACCCAAGTACGATCATTGCCAGGCCAAGCTCCGGTTGGCTTGCAAACCATGTCGGTGTGATCATAAATAACAGCGCGCCAAGAATTATCAGAAAATACGCGCCACTTTTTCTTGGCTTGTTGTGCTCACTATGTGCCATGATTACAAATGCCTTGAAATGGTCTGCGCAACTTTTTTTCTACCTATGTCGAGTATGAATGAACCAATCTTTGGCCCGCGGTTTGAGTTTAGAATTATTTGGTATAGTGCCATGAAAAAGTCCTTTGGCGCAATCTCGTTTTCCTTTGAAATGTTGTATATGGTATTTTGCAGATCATCAGGCTCTTTTTCCGATTCCAATATTTTGACTAGCTGGGATAGTGCCTTTTTGGTGGAATCATTTAGATCAACTTTGACTGTTTCCTCTTCTTCAAAGTCATCCGCATAATTGCCTGCCAATTCAATTAGGTTTTCAACATACGCATCAGAGTTTTTGATGGTGCCATAGTCTACTAGTTTTTTTGAGACCAGTGCGATTCTATTTTCCTTGAATATTCTGCACAGCTCAATTAGCAGTCTGTAATTGATATGAGTCGATGGGGTCTTTGGTGGTGATAACAAATTAGTGTACTCGTATAGGCCTCGTGATTTTAGCAGCTTTGCATCATTGTCCAATTTTATTTTTCCAAAGTAAATGTCTTCTA
>CAYOBG010000072.1:0-7773 GCA_964402265.1 uncultured Candidatus Nitrosotenuis sp.
CAGCAGAATACCAAGACAATACACTACCGGATCCATACACAACTGCAGATGAACTCGACATCCTTGGCACCGCGTTTATCGGTACTGTAGTACCGCCTCTTGAGAGAGCACCAGCTTCTAACGCAAGAGTAGTTGACGCCTTCGGCAATACCTTAGATGAGGTATCCGTAGACCAACAGGTACAAATCACAGCCGATTTGACCAACGGCCAAGACAGAGAGCAACCATTTGCATACTTGGTACAGATTCAGGATGAAAATGGTGTTACAGTATCACTCGCATGGATTACAGGTTCACTATCAGCAGGTCAATCATTCAGCCCAGCATTGTCTTGGATTCCAGCATCATCCGGAACATACACTGCAACAGTGTTTGTCTGGGAAAGTGTTGATAATCCAACAGCGTTGAGCCCACCTGTATCAGTAGACATAACTGTCAGCTAAGACAAAGTATAACTATCCTTTTTTTCTTTTTTTTATTCAATCAAAACCTAGCGGATGCTACACAAGTAATATCTAGAAGATCTATTCCATACAACATAAATGAAAATATTCCTAATACTTGGTCTTGGATTGTTTTTTGGATTTCAGTTTGTATTTGCAGAACAGCTTGATTTTTTCACTGATAGTCAAGTTTACTCCTCAAACAAACCGCTTTTTGTCTATGGTAAATTCCTTCCACAGGAAGATGTAATTCTTAGATTCACAGGGCCTGACGAAAACGTAATCACATTTACGCAGATCACTGCAGATAAGGACGGGCAATTTCAAACCGAGTTATTTGTATGGCCAGAAGCATCTACAACTATTCCATACGGAACATATGTCGTTGAAGCGATAAGTACACAACAAAATGGTGCTGCAAAAAAAGTTGAAATCAAGTTTTCACCCTCAAACGAGGTGGAAAAAATACCGATTTCACGAACCGTTACATCACTTGTTTTTGCTCCTGATACTACCGCAATTGAACAACCTATGAAGATATTCGTTCAAGTTACAAGCGATGGTATGTTGGTTGGAGGTAACCCTGACAAATTACTTGGCACATCGCATGTTCATTTGCCGGACGGAACAGTAACAAACCTTTCAAATTCTTTTAAAACACTTCATCCCGGATTGTACTATGCTGAATTTACTCCAACGCAGGAAGGAACACACGTCTTTCACGTAGTTGCCTTTTCACAGGGCACAATTTCACATGGTTCATCTGCAACTGTTGTATTGAAGCAAGATATTGGTGGAATATCAAAACAAATTATCAAATTAAATGCTGTTCTAGAAGATACCTCAAAAGAACTTGATAACTTAAAGTCAGAAATAGAGGGTTTTGGCTCCTCATTAGATTCTGCAAGTCAGAACATTGACACTAGCGTTACATCCATCTCAAACTCCGTTGACAATATGGAGACAGCGTCAATTCAGCTTAATTCATTATTGTTTCCAATTGTTGCATCGATAGCAGTAATTGTTGCCTTGCAGATAGTAATTCTTGCAAGAAGAAGATAATTATGCTCTTACAATAAAGTGTAGTATGAAGCTAGTATCCTTGGTATTGTCTTTTCTTTTATTGTTTTCTGTATTCTCAAACTCTTACGGATTTTTGGGAAATTATGATCAAACAAACACCGAACATACAATCACACAAACAGATCTGATCAACATACCTGCAGAAGTAACACAAGATCACAAACTATCTCGTTATCTGGTTTTTGGACATGGGAACATTAATGATATAAACAGGATAACTCCGAACTTAATCTCAAGTATTGGTAATGATAATGGTTTTTTTTCTATTGTGATATTGCCAGAGGAATCGATTCAATCCTTGAGTGCGAGGGGGTACTCGGTAATCAAAGACTTTTCATTAGAGTTTCATGCTGTGAAAAATGATAATGCATATTCTGAGATGGATCAGATAAGGGAACGATCAGGATCAGAGAGTGCCAAAATAAAATACAACTATACGGGAAATGGAATCAAAATAGCAATAGTTGACACCGGTGTTGATTTTTCAAATCCTGACATCAAGGATTCTCTGGCGCGCGATGAAAACAATCATCCAATAATGCTTGATGCAGACGGGCAGGGACTGATTATCACAAATGCCACATTTATTGCAAACATTGACAAGTATGGAGTTTTAGAAAACACAACAAAACCAGTAATTGAAAAGATAAACAAATCTCTCTCAAAAAACGCAACATCCTCTGTATATGTAACAAAAAATGGAGCGTTTTTGAACCTAAAACAAAAAGGAAAAGGCACTTCTGTCACTATCTACAATTCATTCTTTCCATCAAGCGGCTTGGCGCCTATTTTTAATGGCACAATAATCGATGATTACAAAATAGGAAAAAGCAACCGCGACTATATCAAATCTGTAAGCGGGGTGTATCACTTTGGCATGATCTACCAGGGGACAACACAAGGACCGTTTACAAGTGTTCAAGCAGTTCCTGTATTGGTAGTTGACTCACAGATTTCAGGTGTTTATGATACAATAATTCCCGACCTAACTACATCGTGGCAAGACTATACAAAATTCGATCTAAAAAAGGGACAAAAACCTGATTATGATTTCGATTTCACGGATGAAACCCCCATCAAACTTGGTGGGGGAAATGAGTTTCTTGCGTATGATTCCAACAAAGATGGGAAACTAGACTATAGCGCTGGAACAATTGGGGCGCAAATAGTTGACGTCTATGGTGTCATCTCAAAAAACAAATCATCTGTTGACAAGTTTCTAAAGGCAACAAATGGCACTCTATTACCGTCCTTGGATCCAAATGGGAATTTTTTTGGCGTAATGACTGACTTTATTGGACATGGAACAGGAGCTACTGCATCAATCACATCAAAAGGAAAGGAACAATATGATATTTACAACAATACAAAAAAATACACATTACCGGGAATTGCGCCAAATGCAAAGATCATTCCAATAAAGGCACTTTGGTTTGGAGATACGCTATATGCCTGGATGTGGGCAGCTGGGCTTGATAGCGAAAACAACGCTTGGCATTTTTCTGGAAAACCCAGAGCTGATATTATATCAAACAGCTGGGGGATATCCAACTTTCCATCGTTAAAAACATCCCCCGGGGTTGATATTTTGTCACTTGTAACTAACGTTTTGTCCACACCACAATCAATCGATGAAAATTATCCTGGAGTTACAATCGTTTCCAGTGCAGGAAATGCAGGACACGGATATGGTACTATGGGGCTTCCAAATGCAGCGCCATTTGCAATTACGGTGGGTGCTACAACAAACAATGTCTATGTTGGGTATGGTGCATTCAAAGGACAGCCAAGATTTGGAAATACTACTGAAAATGGAAATGATGTGATTGACTTTTCAAGCAGAGGTCCAAGCATAATCGGTGATCCAAAACCTGATCTGATGAATACTGGGGCGTATGGGTTTGTACCTAGCAATGTCCTAAAGGCAAAGAAAAACTCCAAACAGGAATCATTTTCAATGTTTGGTGGAACCAGTATGGCAGCCCCACTTGTTGCTGGCTCTGCCGCAATTCTTATGGAAAGCCTAAAAGAGAAAAATCAAGATTATGATCCATTTACAATAAAGAACATCTTGATGTCAACTGCGACTGATCTTCAAAATGATCCGTTTACGCAAGGTTCTGGACTTGTGAATGCATACAAGGCAGTTCAATTCGTAAATGGAAGTGGTGGGATATTTTTAGTTCACAACAATTCTACATATCAGAACATCAAAAAAATCCTTGACGCACCTATGCTGAAGACAAATTCAACGATGCTTGGATTTGACACATTTGAGCTATCGCAAAAGACACATCCTCAGACAAGTTGGTTTGCAGGTAGATTGATTCCTGGAGAGAAAATTTCAACATCCTATACGATAGAAAATCCAAATAATTACACCCTTACCGTACAAATTATTCCACAAAAGCTAACTTTGATTGAAAAGTCTGAATCTAACTCTACTACAAAACTGAGACTGACTGATGCCTTATACAACAAGACAGGAGTGTTTAGGCCGGATTACATCAAACTTGAAGACATACAAAAACATGATTTCTTGGAATCATATTATCAAAACAGAACAAATCCAATTCCTGATACTGCTGAACTAATGGTATTGAATCTGAATTTTGCATTCTCTGATTTTTTGAATAAAACCGAAAAACTATACGCATCTGATACAAAAATTGCATCACTATACCTCTATGATTGGAATGACAAAAATAAAGACGAACAAGTATCGAGTAACGAACTCTCGCTCGTAAACAAAGGTGGTTCTTGGGGAACCGTTCAAGAACTACGTGTTTCAGAACCAAATTCAAAATTCAAAAACGTGCCATTGGTAGGCGTATATCCAGTACCAACAAAATATTCCTACTGGATTGGAGACACAAAGAAAAATTCGACTGAAATGAATTATGACCTTTCTGCAAGCTATTACAAAAAGGAAAACTGGAATGATATTTGGGTTGATAATAGTATGGTTGAAGTCCCGCCATACAGCTCAACCAAAGTCTCTACAACTATCGTTGTGTCTAATGATGCCAAGCCTGGACTCTATCAAGGCTTTATTCGTTTTATCGGAAATAATCATACTGCAAATGCGCCAGTATCGTTTGCAGTTGTATCTGAGATAAATCAAAAGGACAAGCTTACAGTAATTTCCGGCGAAAAAAATTCTGACGTACTTTATGGAAATGGATATGTCAAGGGCGCATTTGACATGGTAAATAGATACAACGCTGGAGATTGGCGTCAGTACTATTTTGATATTAAAGATTCCACAATAAACACTGCATCAATTGATATATCGTGGAAAGATCAAGATACGAATTTTTCTGCCTTTATGATTGATCCGCAAGGACGAATCATACAGACAAACGCACCACCTGGAGTATTTGGGCAGTTCTTGGACTGGCCCACCTCTGACTGGCTTGGCACTACCGTATTCAGTGAGGGTGGAGGATTTTATCCAGTTAAAAACAAAGATGCGACATCTACCTTACTGTATGCACCAATTAACCAAACTGGAATGTACACTCTACTCTTACACTCTACATTGTTTGGTGGCCAATCTACAACAGAACCGTTTACTGTTATTGCAAAGTTTTCCTCAATTTTGGCAGATGACACTTCGCCAAAAGTAATCTTTCCAATTTCAGAGTTTGTCAATGGTTCACTACCAACTCCGATTATAACTGATGACAGTGAATTTACTGTCAGATATTATTTTGATAATAATGTGACCGACTTTGATGCTATGGTGAACTCTATTTCAGAAGGACCACACCAAATCCAGATATCTGCAACCGATGAAGTAGGAAACGAATCAACGCAATTTTACTCTTTTATAGTTGATAGAACTATGCCTGAAATTCTCGTAAATAGTCCAAACAATAGCACTAGAATCTCAGATGTTCTAAAACTTGATTTTTCAATTAAGGACGACAATCCCTCTAATAATGTCGCAATATTACTTTCAAATGGAACACTCGTACAAAATCAGACCTCAATTAGTCTTGATACTGATTCATTGGGCGAAGGAAAACACGACATTGTAATCTCTGCTAGCGACAAGGCAGGCAACAAAAACCAGAAAACTATATCATTTGTAATAGACAGGACAAAGTCAATCCAAAATATAGTTCAGTCTGATAGTAAATTCGACTATGATCTCATCTTATTGGTAATAGCTGGTGTATTTGCGATCGGAATTGCCCTGTTCATTGTCTTTAGCAACAAGTCACAGAAACCATCAAAATACTGAAACAAGATTTATAAGAAAAGTTTCGAAAAGCAGCTTTGAATGTCGCAAGGGGATAGTACCAAAGTAGCTACGCTATCCAGACGAGATTTTCTTAAACTAATGGGTGCTGCAGGCACTGCACTAACTTTTGCACCGTTTGTACCATGGGGTAATTTCATGCCAAATCCGGATACGGCAAAACTTGAAAAAGTACCGGTAATTTTGCCAGACGGTGGACAAGCAAACGTTAACACTTTTCCAGCAAATCACGCTGAGGTAATCACATATCCGAAAACAGGAGACAGAGTCCTAGATGAAGAGGCATTTAGAAAATGGCAATTCATTAGACTCCCCGAAGAGCTTGGGGGATCAAAAAACGAGGCGGCCTCATTTAGAGCCTATAGTATGGTATGTCTGCATTTGTGGTGTCTCTGGAAGTATTGGCCACAGGAAGGCCGTAAAAGAGGTGAATGTCCATGTCATGGAAGCATGTACAATCCATTGACTGGTACTGCATTTGCAGGACCTGCATCTTTGCAGGCAGCACCATCAAACACACTTGCAAAGCTTGACTTGGAGGCAGATGACAAGGGAGATCTATGGATTTTACCGGCAAAGTTTGGACCAAATGAAAATGGAGTAGTGGGGTATGGCCGTTTCGTTAAGTAGGCGTACTGGCACAGTCGCCTTTTTCTATTGGATATGGGACGGCATTGAGAGAACTGTATTTACCGGAGTAAAGTTCTCATTCCCATCTAGATTCGTCAGCCCATTTGGATTTTTGGGAATGCTCACATTCATCGTATTTGTAATACTTGGAATTTCTGGGGCACTCTTGATGTTTTACTATGCTCCAATACTTGATAGAGCATGGGATAGTGTAGAGAAAATCAACAACGTGGTTCCGTTTGGGTTCCATATTCGTAACATACACTATCACGGATCAAATGCAATGGTGCTCTTGGCAATACTTCACATGTATTACCAATACTTTAGCGGAAGATACAAAATCAGAAACGAAATTCTCTGGGTAACTGGTGTTATACTGGGTACTGTGACAATTCTTGAAGCATTTACTGGATATGATATCATATTTAGCGAACGAGCAGAGCTTGCAATCAGTATTGCAGCATCACTTACTAACTCGATCCCAATAGCTGGGCCCACAATTAGGGATGCAATGTTTGGGTCTGGATTTACGGACTTTGTGCTAAGATTCTATGCTCAACATGTCTTTATCTTGCCACTTGTAATGCTTGGGTTAATGGCTGTACACTTCCCACGGTTCTTGGTCTTCGATGTTCCTATGGTCATGGCAATCTCTGGCGCTATTCTGATCACAGGTGGTGTGTTCCCAATTGACATGGGATTCAAGTTCGAACCAACTGTTCCTCCAGGAATTACCGTTCCAGAGTGGTATCTCACAGGACTGTATGCATTCCTTAGGACACAATATGACAAGTTTGTAACGGGTGTTCTTTGGCCAGGTCTATTCATAGGATCGTTATTGCTTACACCATTCATTGATAGATACAAAAAGTTCTCATGGAAGGACAGACCAATAATTACGGCGTTTGGAATTACTGGTATTGCGCAAATAATGGTGACCACATACTGGGGATTCTATATTCCATCAGACACTACAATCCCACTTGTACAAAGACTAGTCATTGATCCAATATTCTTCTATTTGGTCATGATTCTGCTAGTGCCACTGGGATTTGGATTTAGCTACATGATGATAAAAATGGCACAAGAGGCAGAAAGAAAGGCAAAACTGAACAAGGACAAGGGGCCAAAAAAAGTAGCAGAGATCAACCTGTCCCAGAAATGGCTGAACTGGATCATAGTTGGATTGATCGCATTCCAAGTATACCTAAACATTGCAGCGTATAATGCGGCAATCACTGGCCTTAACAATCTGTCACTGTTCTTCACAGGACTGATCCTAATCGTGTTTGCAGGTCTGTTCCACGTGTATAGATATGCACTAAGTGAGGCAAAAAGACCTCCACCACC
>CAYOBG010000073.1:0-7771 GCA_964402265.1 uncultured Candidatus Nitrosotenuis sp.
CCATTGAGTCCAAAACTTGCTTGAATACTGAAAATGGTTGTGCACCTTCCAGCGTTTTCTGTGATCCGTCAGGCCCAACTATTATGAATGTGGGCGTGCCACTCGCTCCATTTCTTTTGGCTTCAAGAACGTTTCTTTCAACTCTATGTTTGTATTTGTCAGAATCAAGACAGTCATCAAAGAGATCTCCGTCAAGGCCCAATTCAGATGCAAATTCCTTGAGGTTGTTTTCACTTGCCCACCCATCATTGACTCCCTGTTGATTTGAGTACAAAGTGTTATGATACTCCCAATATCTGCCTTGATCTCCAGCGCAGTAGGTTGCCTCGGCAGCATTTAGGGAGTCTGGTCCAAAAAATGCAAGGTCTACAAAGTAAAGATTTGCCTTGCCCGGAGTGAGGTATTCCTCTTCAATGTCTGGCCTTATTGTCTTGAACCACCTGTCACATTGTGGACACTGATAATCGCCAAACTCTATAATTGTGATTGGTGCGGTATCTGAACCGAGAATTGGCGAACCCATTGATGTGTCAACTGTTCCATACTTGCGTTGCATGTTTGATTCAGATGATCTTAGATCGGAGCTAGAAACAACACTAACTGAGATTGCAATTATTGCTGCGATTACTATTCCAATAAGAGCTAGTTTTTTCACGAATGCATCCGTTTCCAATAGTTTAAAAAATTTATTCCCAATTCAGAAATTTTTTATTGAATCCTTTAGGATGCGATTTAATTCAAGAAAAAATTGAATTGTTCAAATTAATACTTTAGTAGTACCGTTAGTTAGTGTAACAATGGTACAACAAACTATCCAGATTGCCACATTCGGTCAAGATCGTGAAGGCATTTTGACAGGTCTTCGTAATTTTCCAATACACAAGCTGGTTCTGCTTCACTATGAAGAAGACAAAAAGGAAGCGGAAGAATTTTCACGCAACATCAGGACAACACTTGGAGTTTCAGTGTCATTGAGGACGATAGCAAAGCCAGACATCATCCGAAGTGCGATGGAGCATGTCGCGGAGATAATAAAAAAAGAATCTGGACAGTTTGAGCAGGTGCTCATAAACGTAAGTGCAGGAGACAAGATGATTGGATGTGCAGCGCTTTCATGCGCATTTGTAAATGGAATCAAAGCGTTTGGGACAGATATGGAGGGAAAGCCAATGCTCTTGCCAATACTGAAGCTTAGCTATAATGAAATAATTTCTGATGCAAAAATCAAGATTTTGCAAGCGCTGGATAAGGCTGGAGGTACAATTGAAAGCCTAGAAGAGCTCACAAAACTAACCGAGTTCGGAAAGCCTCTTCTCAGCTATCACATTCATGGAAATGAGGAATCCAAAGGGTTGGTACATCTTGGTTTGGTGGATGCTGAAAGGCTTGAGCGCGGACGATCAAAGATAACACTCAACACTCTTGGAAGAATGTTGATTTCTACCAAATAACTGAAATTTTTTAAATTGAAGGATTTAGAGATTATTAGACTCGTCGATTTGGTGCCAACAGCAACACTCGATTTTTGTGCAGCTTGGACATTCAAATGCGGATTTACTGGCCTTGCACTCTGCAGGTAAACAATTACAATCTGCGCATCTCATAATAATCACTGCAAAAATCTTGGAATTCTCTTAATCAGGTGTGACATGGATGCTTTGCCAGGGCCTGTGATTATTATCATAAGGCACGCTGCAAGCATAACCAAGTCGAACTCCCAGCCAGTGAATTGCCCGCCTGAGAATTTCTCCAATCCCTTTATCTTGAATATTGCGCCAAGCAGGATAATTGAAAATATTCCTCCTGTGATTCTTGATAATACCCCAGTAATGAGAAATATGCCTCCAAGAAATTCTGTCAGCGCAATCGGAAGCTGTAATTCAGCTGGAAGTCCATTATTTGTGAGCCAGGCTTGCCAGCTTGGATCGAATTTTTTTATGCTATGAAAAATAAATATTGCACCAATTGATGCACGGATTCCCCAATGTGTAATATCGTGTAATTTGTGTTCTTTAATCTGTGCGTCAACCAACATGAAAACTAGACAAAATATTTTCCCATAAAAAGATTTATCCAAATTCATTTCAATTCAAGTTTTAATTTGACAAAGTCGTCAATCGGAATTTGAATGGTTCAAGAAATTTGTAAATCATTCAAATTTTATTTGTTGATTCGATTCAAAACTGCGTAAAAGAGAGACTGGCTAAAACATGACAATTATGAATCGAATCGTGTGTAGTTTTACTTGATCACAGAAAAAGATTTTTCCAATTCAATCTGGAAAAATTCTTTTAAACGATCAAAGAATCATTTTGGTAATGAATTCAAAATACATGTCTATTCTATTGATATTGCCACTTTTTACTGTGGCACTAGTCAACTTACCAGTTGATGTTGACGCTGCAAAAAGTCAAGGCAATACCGCGCCAGGTAGATTGGGCACAGACTCCTACGGATCAAAAACTTCAAGCAAAGTTTGCGGGGATAAATTGTGCTCCGAAACATCAGGCGTAAAGCAGACGCCTAAGGCAGTAAAACAAGATTCTAAAGACACAAGACAAGCATCACAAGATATTGTACCTCAAAGTGATACAACCTTGCCACTTTCACGTGCTAATGTTCCAGCTACAATTCCACTTCACAGAGGATTGTACAATGGCGAATCAGTCTACTACATCATAACTGATTCGAGTGAACAAAAACATGCAGATATCATAACAAATGCACAAAAATGGAAAGTAGAGCTTGCACCACTACTTGCAAATGCACCAAAGGAGGCACTAGCTACAACATACATCTTTACCAACGGGATTAAGGGTGACGGCATTCACGGATTCCAAGAAGAGATCTTTACAAGTACACCCGCTCAACCAGACACATACAGTGCACTCACATCACATGTCCACGTAACTTGGAATGACGCAGAATCCGCAGAACTATTGGATTCGGAAGAGTCCGTTCTTGCAGCAGAAGAACAAGGATTAGTGACATTTGCCCAACTTCCAGTTGTGATCAACATGCCACAAGTAATGTGGCCTGAAGGACAACTACAAATACGTACAGACAAGACTCTGACAGACCAGACAGAATATGGCGGCGGACAGGTTCTGGATATTGACACCGACAAGATGACTGTCACGTTTGTGGCACATAGAGGATGGGGTCCAGATGGACGAACCGTATACTATATTGTAACTGATGCAACTCCGGAAATGCCAGCAACCATGATGGGTGTCGCTAGCTCGCCAAGATCAGCAAAATTGATTGCAAATTCTGCTGCGGTTGACTTGTTTCAATTCGCAAGCGGACTCAAAGGTACAGGCCCAATGGGATTCCAGCCAGGAATTGCGGCAGGAGCACCAGGAGATACAAACTATTCACCAATGTGGAGAATATTCATGATCGGATGGAAGGATACATCCTCAGCATCAATTCTTGAGACAATGAATGACATCAATGCATACAAAAAGGCGGGTCTTATCAACGTAGAATTAGCACGACCAGGGGACAGCGATCACATAGTGAACTGCCCATTCATAGATCCCTTCCAGTAAGGGATTTCACAATTTTATTTTTAATTAAAAACTCAAGTTCATTTAAACAATTTATTTTCACATAAAGTAATTACCCGACAAACACAAGTGAACCAAGTCAGACACATTCAGAATTGTTTTAGTTTGAACTCAGTACAAAACATAACAAATTAAGATTAAAATAAAAAATTGGTTTCTGGTTATTCTACGGTTACGATGCCTTTCATCCATGGGTGAACGGTACACGCATAGCCAAAAGTTCCCGCAGTGTCGAATTTGTAAGAAAACGATTTTTCTGTCATCATGAGGCCGCTATCAAAGGATCCATCAGATGCAGTGGCTGTGTGAGCTGCAGAATCTACATTATCCCAGATTATAGTTCCGCCCAATGCGACTTTGACGTTGCTTGGGGCATAACATGTATCATTACATTTTGTATTGGATGCTGCACCCTCTGTCATTTTTATGGTGACTTTTGATGGAGCTCCTTTTAAAACAGATGGTTTGTTTTTTGCTTTTATCTTTACGGTTTTAGCACTTGTAGATTTCTTGATCTTTACTTCCTTTGTCTTTTTGGTTGTATCTTTTGTCGTAGTTTTTACTGCGTCTTTTTTCTTTGGTTTTGCTTTGTCATCAGCATGAGCAGACTGTATAATTGGAGCACTAACGGTGCCTGCCAATAATACCAGAATTGCAATACTAGCAAGTAGTTTAGGATTCATTATCGAAAATGGGTTTTACATAATTAATGAATATTGGGTAGAATTCTTCAATATTTTGTGAAACTGATCAAGACCAAAAAAATGACTGAGATATTTTATACATCGAAGTTAGTCTTGGCCTGCAATGATCATCAGAATTTCAAATAGATTAAACCATTAAATGAAATCTTTACGGATTCGAGGCCGCGTTTAATATCGATTAAATGTATATGCAACACATGTCAAAACCTGCCTTTGATAAGAAACAAGAATCAGTACAGTCTGAAGTACAACAGTTATCTATCTGCGATGTGTTTAAGGAAAATACTACTGCAGTTATTGAAAAGATGGAATCTCAAGTGCCTGTGTACCTTCAAATGTATTCTGATCTGTACACCGAATATCTTCACTCAGTGGATAAGCTATTTGGCACCTGTTATATTTCACAGAAAGAATTCTTTGACAAGCTTGGAATAGACCAAGGCGTCTTAAGAGCATATAGCGATTTTTGGAGCACCATCATAGACATAGGCAATACGCAAGTAGACATGTTCATGAACTCTCAAAAAACATATGTCAAGACAAGAATTGAGGCGATAAAATACTTTAATCAAAATGCACAATTAATGATGGATAATTACGCAAAGATGCTACTCAATTTAACAAAAAGTTTGGAACTAAATAACTAGCGATTTGTCATTCTAGGTAGAGTAAACGGTGAGGTCAAAAGCATCTTTTGTCAAAGTAGGACAACATAGCATCAGATACCTTGAGGCTGGAAACTCGAAAAAAACCATCGTCTTACTTCACGGTTTGGGTGCTTCCGCAGAAAGATGGTTACCAGTTATACCATATCTATCACCAAGATACAGAGTGATTGTTCCAGACATCATTGGGTTTGGATATAGTGACAAGCCGGTTACAAACTACACTATCAAGTTTTTTATCGATTTTCTTTCTGATCTTCTAGGTGAGATATCCATTGAAAAGACCATGATGATCGGTTCGTCTTTGGGTGGCAGAATATTGATTGAATATGCAATCCACAATCCACAAAATATTGAAAAAATGATCCTAGTCTCACCTGCAATAAACGATGAACCATCCCCTGCATTGCAGTCCTACATACAAGCGGCCCTTCATCCAACATTTGAAGATGCTAAGAAGGCATTTTTAATGATGGAAAACGGCAAAGACATAGACGATAAATTCGTAATTGAATTTATTAATCGTATGAAGCTTCCAAACTCAAAAATGGCATTCTTGGCATCACTCATTGGATTAAAGAAGGAAATCCCGACGAAAGAAAAACTTGCCAGGATTGTCAATCCAACATTGTTAATATGGGGAAAAGAGGATAGAGTCATTCCAATATCAAATGCAGAAAAATTCAATGGATCAGTAAAAAATTTTCAATATCATACAATGGATAGATGTGGTCATGTACCGTTTACGGAAAAACCAGAATTATTTTCAAAGATTGCAATGAATTTTTTCCAACAAAAGTGAAGTATCTATGTATTTTTTATTGTCCGAATTATTTTTTTGATCTGACGATAGCAAAGCACCGGTATGACACAACTAGGGCAGCCGATCTTTGAGATGGAGCAACAACATAAACAATTGCATTCCCCTTTTCTGTGTTTACAATCAACACATGTGTTTTTTTCCATAATACATACTTGTCAATCAAGCTTTTATCGATTATTTTGGATCATTCAAGTATTAGTTTAACAGTTCTAGACTAGCTGCACCCACAACCGCCATCCTTACATGGGTGAGAATGGGCCTTTGCCATGTGTCGCATCATTCTTTCCATTTCGGAAAATTCCAGTCCACAAATTTTGCAGATTGGAGACATATCTTGAGCCTTGCTTTTAAAAAACTTCATATGTTTTTTTGATGATCTGCCAATAAAAGTAGATCGTTGAACGGTTAAAATTTTGATGGAATGTCATCTCTTAATAATATATTTTGGCGGCACGATTTGTTTTATTCATCCATCTATGAAGAAGAATAATAAAGTAAGCTTGATGGATATACTATCTGCGTACTGTATCAGCATCCATTCTTCCAGCGATGTATACACTGTTTTTATCATAATTGCACCAAACGCGTTTTTCAACGATAAAGTGCCTTGTCGATAGTTTCCATTGTCATCTCGATCTTGATACCATCATCACGACCTTTTTGCCAGTTTGTTTTATCTGCCTTACGGAAACCGCTTTGATCTTATCCTGTGTATTTATCTAACAAAAATTTTTATTAAAAATATCTAGAGAGACGCAATTGTTTTTTGTATGAACTTCTCCAAAACCTCTTTTGATTGCGCACCTATTGTCACCTCTACAATTTTTCCTTTTTTCAGTATGGCAAGTGTTGGAATGCTTTGAATTCCATATGCTACTGCAACTGACGGGTTTTGATCAACATTGGCCTTAACAAATTTGATATTAAATTTCTGTTCAGATGCGATTTTATCCACTATTGGCGAGACCGTTCTACAGGGCCCACACCAAGGCGCCCAAAAATCCACCAGAACTGGCTGTTCTGTCTTTACCACTTCGTCCTCCCATTTTTCAGGAGTAATTTCCGGTACAGTACCTTGATTTGTCATGGGATTAACTAGTGTTTTTGTTTATTTAACAATACTCTGAAACCCGTCAAGTAAAATTTGAATAGTTCAAATGGTAACTTTTTGTTAAAGTTCAACTTTTAGCTTAACATTTTAACGAAAAATGTTTATTCTGTTGACGATATTACAATACAGAAAATGAAGGCGATTTGGAACGATATTGTCTTAGCTGAAAGTGATCAAACTGTTATAATTGAGGGAAACCATTACTTTCCACATGATGCGATAAAAAGTGAATTTTTTAAAAAATCAGATACGAAAACGATATGTGGGTGGAAAGGTATCGCTAATTATTTTTCAGTAATTACCAATGGAAATACCAACAAGGATTGCGCATGGTACTATCCAGAGCCAACAAAAGCAGCAGAAAAGATCAAAAACCACGTAGCTTTTTGGAAGGGCGTCAAAATTGTTTCATAAGCATCGTTACTATACGATGATTAATTTGAGCACAACATAACAACAAGACAGTAATCACCTAGTTTGAAATTGGAAACAAAGTTAAATTCGATTATTGAATAGATTTCCGTGTTGGCCAAGGCATTAAAGATATCTGTGCTTTGCACCACTGCGCTGTTTATCTTAATGATCATAGTATCAACAAATACCATATTACAATATGAATCCGTGTTGTTTGGAATGGGTTTTGGTATGTCCACTTTTCTGCTGATTAATCATGTAATCAAAAAATGGATAACCAAAATAAAAGTAAACATGATGCTCAAAGATCTGCGCAAGTTAATGGACGCACGAAAAAAATATGAAGAAACTGGTGTGTAGATAAATTTTGAAAACTATGTATGAGAAATCAAACTAAGATCATTTTAGATCTCTAACTTGCTTCAATTCATGATCTTTCTACTAGTTTTTTTCAGTATTACAGTTGTGATAGTGCCCAAAAC
>CAYOBG010000074.1:0-7697 GCA_964402265.1 uncultured Candidatus Nitrosotenuis sp.
GCGGCGTCTTTCTGTACTGGAACTGCTGTATGGTGTAGATGTCTTTTTCATTGAACTTTTGAAGACATCTTTTGCATTGGGCGTTTTTCATGGTATGGTATCAGCAAAAACGGAACTAAAGCCTTTATGAGAATTGCGCTATTTTTTCCAGTGCGGATTTTATGATATTATAATCAGAGAGTGCAAGATTCTTGTCAGGGATTAGTTCAGAGTAAAACGAATCCGAGTCTGTTTTTTGTATGTCGGACTGGTAGCAGTTCAGCGCCTTCTCAAATAATGGAATGTCAGACTCTAGGCTTTTGAGTATCTCTGGGTTTTGCAGCCCGTCACTTAGTTTTGTGATCAATCCACCAACCAAAGGATATGCCTTCATTGCCTCTTGCTCTATTATCTGTGCAAACATCGGGGCGTCCTTAATCTCTGGGGATTTCCTAATGTTACGAAGCCTTTTTTTGTAGTGGTGTAAGACGCGCAAGACCAGCTCGTATCCGCCTTCTTCTTTTAGGTAGATTCCGCCAAGCCAGATTTTCTGCGACATGAGTTTTGTGCTAATTTGGCAGTATATTATTTGTAAATAGTTTAGGTGAGATCCAAGATGTTAGTTATGGTATCTAGGACATGCTGATATTCTGGAGTGGCTGCATCCCCACGGACCAATAAGGTTCCATTCTTGTATAACGTGGCCTTGATGTTTTTTACTCGGGTCGGAATTCTAAATGACTCCATGATTGATGGATCATCTGCCTTGTAAAATATCAGATTAAAGTCAGAGCGAAGACGGTTTGTTATTATGATAAAATCGTTCTGAGTTATTTTTCTTACAAATTCCATTATTATCCTACTGTGTATGATTAATTTGAACATCATCTATCTATTATTCTATTTTAGCCACCCCAGAACATGGTCGTAACCACACGAATGTTTCACAAGATGCACGAGCCAACAATATCAGATATTGACAAAATAGATTTAGAATTACAAAACAGAACTAGCACAAGAACATTAGATAAGGTAATTAGAACATCTCACAACAGGATTTGATGATTTTAATAGATTTTCAAGAGGTCCTCGAGGTGACCCCGATCACCGGTTTGTGTCCCTTTTACTATTGAAGGATTATCTGTGTTAGATTTGTCCTTCAATTCTTGTATTGTATGATCTACAGAACTATTTAGCTTTTTCTGATATTGGTAGGCTTAGAATACGCCTATCGTTATTTTTTAGGATGTTTTTCTGAAAAACAAGATATAATTCATTCAGAGATTTGTCGGATTATCTATGCAGATACACTAACAATTTTCTATGAAATGAATTCTGAAATATCCTCACAACTAAGATTCGTATATGATGTTCCAAAAATAGAGACTCATTCTAATTCGAAAATCAGTCTTGTTTTCTGCAAAATATGAAACATGATTATCTTTTACGAATGCATTAACGTCATCATACTTGACTCATATTAATTAAAAAAAGAAAAAAGAAGGATTTATTCCTCTAATGAAAGTATTCTATTTGCTAATTCAATAGCTTGTGTTTCAGAAATATGGCCTCTTATTGTATAAGAGTATTCATCTGTAACAAACCAAATGTCCAATGGTGCAATTCCGATAGTTTTATCATCAAAATCTACCAAATGGGTCATTTCTCTTACAGGGGCATACTTTACAACATCATTGATTTCAATTAGTTTGTAGCCTTTGTTGAGTGGTATTGTTTTGTACACATCGATTGATACTTTTTCAGTATGAGGATTCTTTGTAATCCAAACATAGTTTTGGCTGTAAAGGATATCATAGGTAGTTGCATCTGCTTCAACAGATTTTTTACCTAAAATAATGTCTTGATCACCAGTGCTTTCATCTGTATATACTTCAAGAGTTTTGTAATCAACGAGTGTTGATTTTAGACTATTGTATTTTGCATATTCGGGATTAGCTCTGTTTTCAGTTAGACCTTCTGTACCTGATACTTTCATTTGAACAAATTCTGGTACTTTATGACCAGTATTTTCGTTAAACGATGTTGCAGGTGGGAAACCTCCAGATAGTGCTTTTGGCATTCCGTCAGTTGAAATTTCATTTGTCATTTCAGTTGTAGTTCCTAGCGCCATAACTAGCATAATTGCAGTCAATGCCACACCAGCAGAACCACCAATTGAAATTATTTTTTTATTCAACATGAGGTTAAATCCCCTTTACCAGTTTGGATATGTCGATATTGTGTGTTTCCTGTTCCACATTCTTCAACGTCCCAACCTGTACCATATTCATACAGATCAGTGTCACTGAATTGGGTGGATACTACATCGTTGTAGTCAATTTCTAGATCAGCCCAATCGTGTTCGTAGTTTCCAACTTCGGTTCTTGTTGCTTCACTACCTATCATGAATTGTACCATATTGGTACCAGAGGGTGAAGAAGTATTACAGTATGGTTCTACAGTAGGAGAGTGGTTAGTCCATTTAATTCCTGTTTTCCACAATAAACCACTGCTTAACTTTAATGAATAGGCGTTAAAAGTCGATCCATCAGTAAAGTCAATGGTTTGCCAGTTACTTATCCCACCTCCATCACCACAGAGAACTTTTTCATTGTTGCTTGATTGGTCTTGTAAACCTGTCTCAATGAATCTTCCATCAGTGAGAAATGTCCACAGGGAATTTTGCAGAGTGCCTTCACCAAATCCAACGGCAATATCATCTGCTGTAAGATCGACGTTTACGCTGGATGGTTGTACACTAAGGTCATAGTTTTTTACAGCATAACAACGTGATTCACCAAATTGTCCTACGTAAGGACACTCTGTAGCTTCTGCTGATTGATTCAATACTGCGGATACAAGTATTGCTGCAAACATAGAAGCAAACAATATCGTTTTTGTCGTTTTATAAGTCATTGTTTCCTCCTACTCTCCTACTGGAATATAAGGCGCGCTCACATTTCTATGAGCTTTGTTCTCATTTTTTTCAGTAGAATCTTCTATATCATAATTCTAGATTACAAAAAAGAACGGCAAAATGTCTACCTTTTTCTGTTAATCGTAATTTCACTTTATGATCTTCAAGCACAGGCTCAATCAGATATTTTTTTTCCATCCAATCCAGATATTTGAAGAGCCTGTCATAACTGATTTTTGTTTCTCGTGAGAGAGCAGTCTTACCCAGAGAGCCAGAGTCATACATTATTTTGGTTATGCGCGATAACATATTCATGCTAAGACCAAAAATAGGTCCAGCATCTTTTGTATTTTCAATTATTTTTTGAAATTTAATGGCATCGTTATTTACAGACATTGTACGTTAGCATGTTGCGCTCAATACGCATACCTAAAAAGCATTACTAATCTATCATACCACAAGTGATTATAGAATATTATATAATACTATAATATGGTACGAAGGCATTTCCATTAAGAAATCATCTTCTAGTAGATTATGAGCATTCTCTTATTAGTACAAGATCAATATCGAAGACATAATTGAGTAATATCACGCAGAATTCTGCCAAAACAGATGATACCATAGAGATAATGTCTGCAGAAGATGAGAAAATTAAGCTGATTGGTAGCCTCCTTTACACGGACTCTAGCAGAAGAATCCTGAAACTCTTGCTTGAAAACGAAATGTCCGTAGGCGAGATTGCTCAATTGACGCATATGCTCATATCGTTAGTGACATATCACCTTCAAAAAATGCAACAGGCAGGATTAATCAAAGTAACCAAGACTGAAAAAAACAGTAAGGGACACAATGTCAGGTATTATGGCCCAACAAAGCTCGTTGTTATTATATTCCCGCGAATGGCAAGCATCAAGGCAAAAAACAGCAAGTCCTTTCTTGGCTCATTAAACAGGATATACAGATTTTCTGCAATTGGACTAGCAAGTTTAGTCTCAGCACTCGTAACACAGAATATTCAATACGACCCCATACATTCTGGCGCAGTGTATAATATCTGGCAAACAAACCTAGTACCAACCTTTGTGCCATGCATTGTTTTGTTTGCCGGCCTGTTAATTGAGTATGCAGTATCAAAGGTCAGAAGATGAGCACACTAAAGATTGCACTTGCAATACTAGCCGTCGTGGCATACAGCGGATATATCGGCACGTCAAGTTCACTGCAAGATACGCCAAATCCACAGGATTCAAGTACAAATTCCTGCATTGATAAAATAATATCAGATATCAAAGACAAATACACAACAACTGACGAGGAAAAGGCAAAAAAGAGTGCCTCAAACTATTCAATATCCAAATCAAAAATTACAGAATCATACAAAATCAATTCAGTATCTCAGACATGGACTAATGATCCAATACACTGCACTGCCACACTGAAAAACATTCTAGTTCAATATGTATCTGATTCTGATGAGCCAAAGCAAGTCATCACACTAGTTGTTGATCCAAAATCATATGCAGTCAAAGATATCAACATCAAAGAAGACTTGCCAGTGCATGATTCAGCTACTTCCCCATCTTGGGGCGGGTATGCCATCAAAGGAGCATCAACTGAATCAGTATCCCTTGTTTATCGCAGTACGATGAATTGGATAATTCCAATACCAAGTGATCCCCCTCAATTGGATTGTGGGACACTAAATGCACAGAAATGCTACATTTCCGTGTGGACCGGACTGTCTAGAACCGAGGATGGTACTTCAGATATGGTACAAGTCGGAACAGATTCAGTCTGCCTTGGCAATAACTGCAGCTCTGGGCAACAATACAAAGGATGGCTAGAGACATCACTTGGTGGACACATCTCAGACTGTACAGGAAATACATTTGCGTCTGGCGACAGCATGTATGGCGAAGTAGTAAATCAGAAAAAAAATGGTGGTGCAGTAAACAAGTACGATTTTTATCTTATTGACACTACCCAAAACCAAACCTGCTCTGCGCTAAATCAGACGTTTGGGTCAACTGACCCACACTACGGCATATACATGACAGAGCGGCCGAATTTTGATACGCTTGCACATCTTGCAGACTTTGGAACCATATCCAACCTGCATGGCACGATTTACTATGATAATACCAACAAGAACATCTATGTACCATATTCATCTGGTAGCTCTTGGTACAGGCAGTGGATAATGAACAACGGCGTAAACAATGAGGCAATATCAGAAATAGGCAGTACGAATTATTTTTCAGTCACATGGCTTACAAGTCAAGGCACGTAGACTGCTATCCAGACTAGAATCAGTCATACATTGTACCATATCATTATACCACAATGCGCATTGAATCAAACCTTAAAGCAGATTTTGCTTTTATGTATTCGTGAAAGCTGGCACATTACTATACAATGACTCAGACCAGACAACAAAAACCAGAAACAATTCAGTTGAAAGTACCGAAGAAACAGATGATAAGTTTGATCCCACAAGCAAACTGTTATTGCGTATTATGAAGGTGATTTTGGAAAATGATTCCATTGGAAGAACAACACTAACTCTAAAGGCAAACGTCAATTACACAATACTTGCAAAACACCTAGATTGGCTAGAAAAAAGATCACTTGTTGAGTGTTTTGTTGATGAAGGCAAGATAAAAGTCAGATTAACAGTAATTGGTATAGAGTTCGCTTTTCGTCTTAGTCATGCTAGATTTCTGAATTATTAGGTTAACGTGTGTAAAAATATACTTGAATGATTACCACATTCCACCACTGCCATCTTGTCCGTCCATTTTCTTGGCAGGCAGATGTCCGTGCGCCTTGTTTGTGTGCCTCTTTAGGCGCTCTGGGTCATGTAATTCTAGGCCACATGTCTTGCACTTGGTTTCGTTTGTTTCTTCCTTCTTTTTGAATAAACCCATTGTAGAAGGATGATTTCAAAATATGTTATAAATCATGCTTGTGACTCTGGAATAATTTCAGATGGTTTTTAGGTTATTTTGTGTAATGCCAGACAATATGAAATGCCAGTGCAACGAATGTCATTGTACGGAAGAATTTGAGCCAATAGACAGGGAACGTCTCCTGAATACCATACAGCATGGAAGGCTGGACCAAAAGCAAATCGCGTTTGCCATAAAACGACTGGACAGTACAATTTGTGAAAAATGTTTTGTAGGGAAACACTAGTGTTTCCCGGTTATGACTTCAGCTAGAGTCCAAGGTTAAGGTTTAGCTTAACCGAGTACACATAACCACCATAGATGTTTGCTGGTGTAGTGGTCGATGCTAGCTGGATGTCATTTGCGTCATATACTACTATACTTGCGACTAGCGGCATCTTGTATTTTCCAATGTTCAGTGTTGCAGTACCGGATGTCACTGGTGCACTTGCAAGCTCGTGATTGGTAGAGTCTACCAGTCTCACTTTGACTGCAAGTGGCGGATTGTTTGTTACCTGTATGGTCTCGCCTTTTGTTGCGTAATAATCAGAGTAGGTTCCATACTGCATATCACCTGCATATGATGTCTGTGGCTCCAAGAACGCGTTAAACGGCCCTGGCATCTTTAGATTCAGCGTGCTGTTTTCATACACTTGAATGCCGTCCAAATACACCTTGAGATAGTTGTCTCCATTTGTTACAATGGTGCAGTCACGTGTGAGTGGCTGGTCTGCACTGGAATCATACCAAAGTCGTGTAAACTCGGTTGCACCAAAGTCGTTTCCTGTCGCTGAAAATATTGCCCAGACAGTACCATATGAGCTGGTATCTGAGAAACACGTGACGCAGTTTACGTCAGTGATTGCGGCAGTCTGCACATACAGGGCGTTTGAGTAGAATGTTGACGGGATTGTTGGCGGATTTGTCCTTCGGTCTGTAGTTATCACAGAGTGGAACAATGAAGCATCAGTAGTTGGTGATACAGCATAGATTCCTCGCCATTCTCCATTTGCTGGGGACTGGACTCCCAAGTGCAATCCTTGGGAATCCTTGTACAGATCATAAGGGGTTTGGTAGTATTCTGCGCTGCCGTTGTATTTCCAGTATTTCTGGTTTGCAAGTAGCTGCTCTTTGTTCATTGTCTCATTGGTTAGCGAATCACTCGCAACAAGACCTGAGCTTACCTTGTTTACAGAGAATATACTCGACGGCAAAACAGGTGAGACTTGTGGAAGTTGTATTGGAGGTATGATTACCTGTGGAGTACTTGGTATTGGAATTAGATCACCTGGAATTGGTGTTGGTCCAAGTGATGGATTGTCTGCCAATGCGTTTACTTGGGTGATTGCCACCAAGCTTAGCAAAGATGCAAGTACTGCTAGTCCTGCGAATTTGAAGTTTTTATTCAATGTGAAATAATAGATTTTGCAGTTTATGCCAGTATGCGTAAAAAATACTAGAATATTTTTCTGAAAAACTGGTTTGAGATATCGAATCACACTACACAAAAATCTTCTAGTAGAATGTGTCTGGCAAATGAGAAGTGCGCCGTATATAGTAAAATTGCGTAATTACACCAATGCTGAAGGAATACACTACAGTCAGCATTGGGGTGCTGACATTACTGGTGGCAGCCTTTGCTGCATATGGCATAACAAACATGAATACAGAAATTCAGGCCACAAAGCCTGAACCGGTGCAAATGCCAGACTATACGGATGAGCTTAACTCACTGACGTCACAGGTTCGAGCAATAAAGAGCGATTTGACCATACTAAATGAAATGAAGACTGACATTTCCCAAATCCAGGTAAAGCTAACAGAGCTGGAACAAAAAGAGCCAGTCATTC
>CAYOBG010000075.1:0-7279 GCA_964402265.1 uncultured Candidatus Nitrosotenuis sp.
AGATTGTAAAGGCCACAATAACCCCGATGCTATCCACATTATCAATTCTAAATTATGTTGATGTGAATTCTGAGCAGGAAATGCTAGGATATGGAATTGGTGTAATACTGCTCAATGTTGGAATGTATTTCGTAGCTCCAGTACTTGTTATAATATCGGTACGAAAACATCTGAAATTCTAGGCGTGATTTGGCGCAGGAACTAGCGCCCTTCTCTTTACTATACTAATTGCAGTAACGCCCAGCCCAAACGCAAAGAACACCAAATATGGCATTGCATTTCCTGAGAACTCTGATATCAGACCTGCCGTGATTGGCCCAATTGCCCAGCCTATTCCAAATGTGGTCTCGTATGCTCCAATAGTCATGCCAGATCTTTCCTTTGGAGTCTTTCGTAAGATGATTTCCAGAGTAAGTGGGAATATTATTGAAAATCCAAATCCCATTAGCAGCATTGCTAGTGAAAACTCTAGGATTGAATCTGAGAAAAACGACAGTACCAGGCCAGCAGAAATAGTAAGAGTTGATGCCACAAGTGTCAGGCTGGTATGGCGAGCGAGCCTATCAGTTAATGCCAGTGTTATGACACGAGACACCCCAAACACAAAATACAGTATCTCGATTTGCGTTGCCGACATTGTTCTATCATTGAGAAACGCGGGATAGATTGTCAGAATCATCCCAAATGATGACGCGCAATAAATCAGGATCATTATTACCACTGGGAATTTTGTTACCTGCCTTATTGCGGAAAATGAAAATGTTGGGTATTCTTTCTGGGTTTCTTTTTTTGCCAGCTGTAGGGCAAAAATAATAGATGATGCCATCACAAAGGTCGCAATCTCAAATAATGCCCTATATGAGACATCAAGGCCTTCAAGCAGAAATGTGCCAATTAGTGGCCCAATCATAAAGCCAGAGACGAAAAACCCGGTAAACCTTGCAATGTTTTTGACGCGAGTGTTTCCGGGACTGTTATTAGATATGATGGCCTCAGCCGGTGGCCAAAAAAATGCGTGTGCAACACCGGTTACTGCCCTGAGTGCCATTACCTCTGGAACGGTTCTTGCCAAAGACAGCAAAAACACAGATGCCGTGTTTATTACAACACCTACACAGAGCAACCTTCCATTGTTGAATCTATGAACCAGCATCCCGACAAAGACAGGTATGAACATGTATGGAACAAAGTTCGCAAGGCCTATCAAGCCCAGTTCTGCATATGACGCGCCGATCTCGTTTTTTGCAAAAACCGGAACAATGGGATTGTGAATCCCATATGATATTCCAATTAAGAGCCCTGTTATGTTTAGCAGGAGTAGGATTCTATTCATTTGTAAGCTGCAACCATTATTGCGCCACCCATCAAATCCGTGTCAAATTCTATCTTTGAGAATTTCTCAAGGATCAACCCTTGAAGCTTTTTGTTTTGTGGCCAGCGCCGATACGTGCCGTATAGCGTGCCAAATTTGAGTCCTAGCTTTCCTCCAACGCCAAACGCAATTATTGGTAGAATGATTCTCAGATAAAACGACACGCCAGCCCTTGCTATTGGGTCATCGGGCTTGCCCAAATCCACTATGACAAATCGCCCACCTTTTTTCAAGACCCGGTGAATCTCAGAAATTGCAATTCTCAAGTTTATTGCGTCTCGCAGTGAATACCCGCATAATACCGCATCAAACTGTTCTTCCTTGAATGGAATGTGCTCAAAGACACCGCACGACATCTCAGGCGTTTTGGAAAAATACGTGCTGGTGTTTTTTAGCATTGGCACTAAAGGATCATAAAGTGTAATGGTGATATCTCCGTTGCAGATTTTTTCTGCAGTCTTTGACATGTTGCCAAAGCCAGAGCCTGCATCCAATATGGAATCCCCGGGGTTTACTCTATTTGTGATTCCTCGGACTCGGTGTTCCTTGTCCTTGCCTAGTGAGATGTACGAGTTTACCTTATCATATATTGGAATGATTTGCCGCAGTACCTCGATTACTTCGCCCCAATAGCTCCCAAGGCCCATTGGAGTATTATCAAACTGACATAATTTGTAGTAATGATTGTATGAGAGTATAACCTGCGCTTAGCTAGGCTTTGGGAACTTTTCTCGGGCTATCTTGGAGTATTTTTCCAAGTCTGCATCATTTACTTTATGCAGGGTTCGATTCTCTTTTGTAACACGCGACATTTTGATGCTTTTCTCCTCTTTTATCTCGCCTTTCATCTCTATTGCGGCTACTGCAAGTGCTGATGCATCGTCTAGTGACATGTCTTCCTTGTAGTTTTTCTCCAAGAATGCATTGACATCTTCTGCGCCTGCGCCAATTGCAACTGCCGAATATGACACAAAGGTTCCAGATGGGTCTGTTACATAGATTAGGTTTCCCCTTTGGTCTACACCCGCTATGATTAGTGCGACACCAAACGGTCTCACGCCAGAATATTGAGTATACTGGTGGCATCTATCCGCTAGGTGTTTTGCAACAATTTCAACTTCGACTTCCTCGTCATAGATTAGCTTGTGACTTTGTGAAAATGTCCTAGCGTCATCTACTTGGACTCGTGCATCAGGAATGTATCCTGCAGCTGCAATACCGATATGATCATCAACTTGAAAGATTTTTTGCGTAATTCCTGATACTTGGAGTTTTCGTGGAATCTCTTCTACTGCCATTACGACTCCATCCTTGCTTTTTACGCCAATTGCAAGTGTTCCGCGCTTTACTGTTTCAATGGCATACTCTACTTGGTATATTCTTCCATCAGGAGAATACATTGTAGGTGTCATGTCGTATCCGCGTGCTGGCATCATAATGATCAAAACTATTTTTGTTGTCAATTTAAGCGTTAGTTGCAAAATCAGCCTCAATACATTGGGGCGTGATCTGGAATAGATTTGGAAATAGTGTTTTAAGCAAAGATCACAAATTTGGTTATAATGAGCACAGAAAAACTGCTAGAGATCAGAGCGATGGTTCAGCAAAAATCTGGATCTGCGCGCACACCCGATCGTGACGCAAGAAGATTGCTCTTGTACGTATTTACTGCAACGCGTGGAGGTTACACCAGGCTACAGATAATCGGGCTTTTATCAGAACAACCAAGAAACACAAACCAGCTAGCACTAGAGATGGGCCTTGACTACAAGGCAATCCAGCATCACATGGCTGCACTTGAGAAAAACAACCTAGTGACAAAGATTGGCGAGCGATACGGAGCTACATTTCATTTATCAAACTATCTTGAGACAAACATTTTAGCACTAGATGAGGTCATAACAAAACTCGACAGGCAGCTAAACCGAAAGATAGCGTATATCTAAATTTTAATTGAAATTCCTGCCAGGTTGTCTCTTTTGAAAAACCCTATGATCTTTGCCCTAAAGCCATATTTTTTGTAGCGCAGCTTGACTATTTCCTGCATTTCAGATTCAGTTACAATTCTTGCCGTACCATCAATCCACTGGCCCTTTGGCTCGCCACGTATCCCGCAAGGCATTATCTTTACTGTTTGATTGTTTTTGATTCGCTTTACCTTTCCTGTCTCTTGTGAGGTTAGCACAAAAATCTGGCCATCCGATATTACAAACCATACCGGCGTTCTCACACCTTGGCCTGATTTTCTGTAGGTTTCCAAATTGATGTACTTGTGGCCTGATAACATGGACAGATTGTCTGAGCTCATCTATACCAAATTAGTCTGATCGATTATTTTAGTACAATCTTCCCTCAAAAACTTAAATAGAATTCGCCTTCACCAGATCTCGATCAAATTGGTTCAGGCAGATCCATTCAAGAATGCACTAAAACAACTTGATGATGCATGTTCAATTCTAAAAATTGACAAAGGCACCAGAGACTATCTTGCAGAACCAAACAAAGTCTTGCGTGTAAAACTTCCAGTAAAGATGGACAATGGAAAGATTCGAGTCTTTACGGGATTTAGGAGTCAGCACAACAATGACCGCGGCCCATACAAGGGAGGAATAAGATACTTTGATCCAGAAGGCGGCATTGACTACATGGAAAAAGAAGTCAAGGCGCTATCGTCTTGGATGACTTGGAAGTGTGCAGTAGTTGACGTCCCGCTTGGCGGAGGAAAAGGCGGAATTTTTGTCAATCCTAAAAAAGAAAAGCTAAGCACAAACGAACTTGAAAGACTGACTAGAAGATTTGCATTTGCAATAGCTGAAATCATAGGTCCAAAAAAAGACATTCCGGCACCTGACGTGTACACGACGGGCGTGGAAATGTCACAAATCATGGATGTTTACGGCAAGCTGTCTGGTATGGGAAGCGAACCTGGAGTAATTACTGGCAAGCCGCTCTCACTTGGGGGCTCTCTTGCAAGAAATGTAGCAACAGGTCTTGGATGCGCGTACTGTGTCCGCGAAGCAGCAAAGACAATCGGTCTCAAACTAAAGGGCGCAAAGGTTGTCATTCAAGGATATGGTAACGCAGGAACATTTGCTGCAGAGTACCTAGAAAAAATGGGTGCAAAAATAATTGCAGTAAGTGACACAAAGGGCTCTATCATAAATCCAAATGGACTAAACTCCAAAAAGGTCCTAGAGTTCAAAAACAAGACCGGCTCAGTAGTAGGCTATCCTGGAAGCAAAAAGATCTCAACAGAACAACTCCTAACAACTAAATGCGATATACTGGTTCCGGCAGCGCTGGAAAATCAGATCAACGCATCAATTGCTAAAAAACTGCAATGTAAGATAATTGCAGAAGCTGCAAACGGTCCAACGATGCCAGAAGCAGACCCAATCATATATGGAAAGAAAATCCTAGTGATTCCAGACATCTTGGCAAACTCTGGTGGTGTTTGTATCTCGTATTTGGAATGGGTACAAAACAACATGGGATATTATTGGTCCTTTGATGAAGTAGCATCAAAAATGGAAGGACACATCACACGAGGATTCAAGGACACACTTGCTCTATCGAAAAAACACAAAATCGACATGAGACGCGCAGCAATGGTTTTGGCAGTAGGACGAGTTGTAGAGGCATTCAAAGCAAAAGGCCTTTGGCCATAAAACCCCATTTTTCATTTTATAATACTAAAATTATGCCTGTTTTGACTCGGTAATCATGGTAAACAAGCACGTAATTATTGTAATAATATCAATTATAGTGATTGCGGGCTCACTTGGCTATTCCTCGCTAAATGTGATATCTGCAAAAGACTTGGAGTTTAGCTGGCCACACCAATCATTCGAGTTCACATCTGTTATAATTGGAAAAACACTAGAGGTATGCAATAATTCTGATTATCCTGCGACATTTCAAGAATATTCCTTTACCATGATCTATGATGAAAATGAGCTTGGCACATTTAGCACTGGAAGCGGAGGGTTTGCACCCCACACCAGAGGCAATGCATATGGGAAATTTACATCAAATGATGAGCGAATATCAAATATTTTTCTGTCATTCATGGATACAGAAGCTGGCGGAACAGATGTTGCAAGAATGGATCTGGGAAAAATGAAGATCACAACAAAGCTTGACACTACTGTATTGGGCATGATTCCGTTTTCAATACCACACGAATATTCTGGCGAGGAATTTATGAAAATGCTAAACACAAAGACTAGCTGTGAGTGATGAGCTCAAAAGTACTAGTCATACAAAACGCAGGCCTTGAGGGGCCTGGAACAATGGGCGAGATGCTGCAATCTGATGGGTTCACGTTACAAACAATACTTGCAAAAAAGGAAAAAGTTCCCGCACTAGATCATTCCATGATACTAGTGCTTGGAGCACCAGAAAGTGCAAACGATGATCTGCAATATCTAAAAGATGAATTATCTGTAATTCGAAACGCCGTACAACAAAACATTCCGACACTTGGAATTTGCCTTGGCTCACAGCTAATAGCAAAGGCGTTTGGGGCCCAAGTCTATCCAGGACAGAAAAAAGAAATTGGATTTTACGACAATATCAAAATAGACTCAGGCTCAAAATCACGCCTGTTCGAAGGACTATCAAATCCATTTTCAGTGTTCCACTGGCATGGCGACACGTTTGATATTCCATCTGGGGCGCAAAGGCTGGCATACACTGAACTATACAACCAGGCATTCCAATACAAAACAGCTGTTGCAGTACAATTCCACCTTGAGGTGGACTCTAACATCATAAAATCATGGCTTGATCATACCCAAGAAAACCTGAATCTCCCAGACATAGATCCACAAAAAATCCGATCAGAAATTGTTTCCAAAATCATACCGGTCCAGGCCAACATGAAAACGTTTTACAAAAACTTCAAGTCGGAATTTGGACTCTGACACAAATTTAATATATTGAGCGCGGCTGTGTCCGATCACGTTATGAAATCAACTCAGAAAATTTTTGACGATACCATGAAAACAACTCATAAGGTAATCACCGAAGAAGCTTCAAAATCAATCCTAAAATCATATGGAATCAAAGTGCCTTCATATGCACTGGCAAAGACCGCATCAGACGCAGTCAAGGCTTCAAAGAAAATCGGATTTCCACTAGTAATGAAGATAGTCTCCCCGCAAATCTTGCACAAAACAGATGCAGGCGGAGTCAAAGTAGGCATAGACAATGAAAAAGATGTCAGAAAGACTTTTGATCAAATCATAAAAAATGTGAAAAAATACGACAAGAAAGCCGAGATCAAAGGCGTATTGTTAGAAAAAATGGTTCCAAAAGGAGTCGAGATGATTGTCGGATTACAAGTAGACCCGCAATTTGGCCCAGTTATCATGGCAGGCTTGGGCGGTGTAATGACTGAGGTCTTCAAGGATGTTGCATGGAGAATGCTACCTATTACGACTGCAGACGCAAAATCAATGATTGAGGAATTAAAATCATCAAAACTATTCAAGGGATTCCGAGGCTCAGCACCAATTGACCTCAACATGCTCGCACGAGCACTAGTCCAGATTGGTAAAGTCGGCGTGGATAATGCAGCCTATGTGAACAGCATTGATTTCAACCCAATCGTAGTATATCCAAAATCATACTATGTAGTTGACGCAAAAATTATTCTAGCAAAAGAGGTAAACAAGGGTGTCATATCAAAGGCAAAACCAAACGCGGAATTCATGGAAAAGTTCTTCACCCCAGAATCAGTTGCACTAGTTGGCGCATCTGCAACGCCTGGCAAGGTCGGCAACTCTGTTTTAGATAGTCTGGCAAAGCACGACTACAAGGGCACAGTCTATCCAATTAATCCAAAATCTGAAGAAATCCTAGGAGTAAAATGCTATCCATCAGTTGAGGCAATTCCTGGCAACG
>CAYOBG010000076.1:0-2591 GCA_964402265.1 uncultured Candidatus Nitrosotenuis sp.
CACCAAATAGTGCAGTATTGTTAGATTCAGTTCCACCTGATGTGAAAAGAATTTCATTTGGATTTGCGTTTATGAGCTCGGCAATTCTTTTTCTTGCCGTATCGATTGCCTTTGTTGCAACTCTGCCAAACCTGTGAATTGATGACGGATTGCCATAGTTTTCCTTCAGATATGGCATCATTTCATCCAATACTGACGAGGCAATCGGGGTTGATGCCGCATGATCCAGATATATCAATCTGCAATCACGTTGATTTTTCCCGGCCTGTATCCGGTTTCATCTATTGTTACGGATTCAAATCCAATCGACTTTAGCTTTGATGTGAGCTCATCAAGATTTGCGTTTTGGATTAAATCCAGCTCGTCTTGTCCCACTTCGATTTTTGCCATTCCGTTGATGTCCCGGACGCGCACCTGTTTTGCGCCAACCATTTGCTTGACAAAGACTTCACCAACCTCAATTCGAGCTAGGCGCTCTGCAGTCACGCGTTGACCCCATGGAATTCTGGATGCTAGGCACGAATTTGACGGTCTGTCATATACTGATAGACCTACGAATTTTGCTGTATTTCGAACATCTGCCTTTGTGAGATTTGACTCTACCAGTGGGCTTCGAATTCCATTGTTTTGCAGTGCAACAATTCCTGGCCTGTAATCTCCTAGATCATCAATATTGGTGCCATCAACTATTACTGTGATGTTTTCCTTTCTAGCTAGTCGAATCAGATGATCAGATAGTTCAGATCTGCAGTGAAAGCAACGGTTTTGGTCGTTTTTGACAAAATCTGGATTTTCAAGCTCACTATACGATATTATGACATGTTTAATTCCAATTTCTTGGCAGATTTTTTTGGCAGACTCTAGTTCTTCTTGTGCCAGGGTTTTGTAGTCTGCAGTAACTGCGATAGCTGATTTTCCAAGTGCTTTGTATGCAGCATATGCTACCAATGCACTATCCACTCCTCCAGACAATGCCACAATTACACTGTTCTTGTCAGAGAACCAATTACACAGTGAGTCTAGCTTGTTCATTTTAGTTGCTTTTTGACTTCGGCTTTGATTAATTCTTCGGTCTGCTTGAATGAAAGTGATAGTTTTTCCGATACTGCCTTGATGTCGTCATATTCTACTTTAAACTGGTGCTTGCTTGCAGTCTTGCATCGTATGGTGAAATCCTTGTTGTTAATCTTGATTTTTAGTGGGATGATTTTTCTTGGTACGATGAATCTCTCAGATGATCTTATTCTGACACCTAGGGTTCCTGTCTCTGATATCAACACTTGGACTAGCTTGTCTACATCTTTTTGGTCACATATTATAGAAATCATGTGACTTGGCCTTCCTTTTTTTGTCATGGTTGGAATTACATTGATGTCTTTGGCTCCAGTTGCCATGACTTTGTCTATGACATGCGCTAGGACTTCGCCTGAGACATCATCTACATTTGTCTCTAAGACACTCACAGAATCTGATTGCAGGCTCGGTTTGTCCCCTTGAACTAGCTTGAGCACGTTGGAGAAGCCTTCAAAGTTTTTCTGTCCTGCCCCATATCCTACCGAATCTACTTTCATCAGTGGATAGTATTGGACGCATTTGCTGGCCAGATTTACTAGCATTGATGCACCAGTCGGTGTTGCTAATTCTCCTTTAGCATTATTTCCTGATATCATGATGCCAGATTTTGCAAATATTCCCAATATTGCACCAGCTGGATTTGATACCGTACCATGTGAGAAGGATACTGTTCCATTTCCGACAGCTACTGGTAGTGTGATGATTTCCTGATCAAAACATTTCAGATCATCTAGTGCTATTGCTGTACCAATGATGTCAATTACGGTATCAATGCTTGCAGCCTCATGAAAATGAACCGAGTCCTTTGGAACTCCGTGAATCTTTGACTCTGCAGAAATTAGAGTCTCTATGCTGTTTTTTGCAAATTTTGCTGCTTTGTCTGATAGTCCTAATTTTTGCGCAGTTTTTACGATACAGTTTTGGATCTCAATTCCTTTTCTTTCGTGATGATGCTCGTCTAGTTTTAGGACTAGTGAGGTTGCATTGACTCCGTGCTTGTCTACTTTTTTGAAATCAATCTTTTCTATTTTGGAATGATGAAGAAAGTTCTGAGAAACTTTGACGCCCTCGATAATTTTTGATTTTTTAGCACCAAGATCCACTAGTGCGGACAATATCATGTCGCCTGAAATTCCAGCAATCTGTGGATCTATTATCAGAACCATGAGATCGAGAACTCAAAAATGCATATAAATTCTCAGATTCGTTCAGATTTTTAGAAAAATGATGATTTGATAGAAAAGGATTGATTTTGATTAAAAATGCATTAGAAAATAATTTCAAATAGATAATATCCGATTAAAATATGGTGGTGTAGATTGAATCTAATCAGATTAAGTTCATACTTACAAAATAGAAAAAAACAAAAAATTAATCGTACAATTAGGCCCAAAACAAAGAGAAAGAAAATAGATCCTATCACTGTCGATGTTTTTCCATATCAAGAACACATTTTCGATATTTTGAAACAAAAATGAAGAGTTTTGGATATAGTGATCCACTTTTCGAAGAAGATC
>CAYOBG010000076.1:2601-7159 GCA_964402265.1 uncultured Candidatus Nitrosotenuis sp.
TGGTCAAATTCTAAGCTTTACAAAACGTCTTTCTGAACAATACCAAATTCATGTTAAGTTAATGCGCACAGGCAGAATTGAAGCTGAGATAGAATATCCTCAAGATTATCCTATGGCTCATCTTAATTCCATTCATAGTTTTTCAGCACATCCAGAATTAAATTTGCTGTTGATTGCATTGCAAATTCCATACAAACGTAAACGCACAACTCCAGATACGTGTATACATAGACAAATGATTCCAGCACAAAACCCAACTCATAGAGATACATTCTTGACTGTTGGTGGCGGTATTGTCTTACTTGATGTAATCTTTAATGATGGAAAGATTACTGGAAAAGCATTAGATATTTTATCAAAACAGGTTAACAAAAGCATACAAAGAAAGACGAAACGAAGAAAATATTTGTAATAATCTAATATTAAACGGAACTGATCTACAATAGATTTAATTATTGAACGACAAAGTCGACAAAATGTAAATGATTACAATTATCGGTTCAGGCAAAGTCGGAGGCGACGCAGCATTATTCTCAGCATTAAGAAAAGTAGACGATGAAATCCTACTACTCGATGTAGTAAATGGACTCCCACAAGGAGAAGCAATGGATCTTAACCACATGCTATCAGAGCAGGGAATCGACGTAAACGTCCGAGGCTCAAATGACTATTCCGAAATGAAGGGCTCCAAAGTTGTTGTAGTTGTTGCAGGCTCTGGCAGAAAGCCCGGCATGACTAGAATGGACTTGCTCAAAATCAACGCAGGTATTGTCAAAGGAGTAGTAGAAAATATCAAAAAATATGCAGATGACTCTATCATCGTACCAGTAACAAACCCACTAGACCCAATGGTGCACATTACATTTACCACATCAGGATTTGACAGAAGCAGAATTGTTGGAATGGGCGGCATGCTGGATCTCTCCAGATTCACTCAGTTCATTCATGAGGCAACAGGCCACTCCCGAGAATCAATCAGGGCTCTAGTAATTGGAGAGCACGGCGAGAATATGCTTCCATTACCAAGATTTTCCACAGTATCAGGAATTCCACTAACTAATCTACTACCAAAAGAAAAGCTAGACCAGCTAGTCCAGGACACAAAGCAAGTAGCTGCCAAGGTAATTGAGCTCAAAGGCGCTACAGTTCACGCACCAGGAAACGCAATATCTGCAATTGTAGAGGCAATTCTCAAAGACAGAAAGAAGGTAATCCCAGTTGCAACCCCACTAGACGGAGAATACGGACAATCCGGAGTATCAATTGGCGTTCCAGCAGTAATTGGTAGAAAAGGCGTAGAGAAAATAATAGAGCTGGACCTAAACTCTGAAGAAAAAGGAATGTTCCTCAAGGGTATAGAAAGTGTAAAGACAGCATTAGCAGGCATCTGATCAGTTTTTTAATTAAATCAAATTATTCTACACAATGGAAATTACCGATGTCCTAGAATCCCTAAAGCTTGGAAAAATATCAGTAACAGAAGCAAGAAAGCTCCTCTCGTTATATTCAATAGAAAAGATTGAAGATTTTGCCCAGATTGATACCGGCAGAAAACACCGAAAGGGAATACCAGAGGTAATCTTTGCGGAAAAAAAGTCAGTAGATGAAATTAAAAAAATAGTAACGCGGCTAATGGACAAATCAGATTCTGTCCTGGTCTCACGAATCCAAAAATCAATTTATCCCAAAATAGTCAGCTTTGCCAAGGCAAAAAAGCTAAAAATCAAGGATGGAAAAAACACTACAACCCTGCTAATCTACAAAAACACGCTCAAAAACACCGGCGGTAAGGTTGGTGTGGTCACTGCAGGAACATCAGACATTGGTGTGGCAGAAGAGGCAAGACTTACCTGCGAGGCAATGCATTGTTCCACCATAACAAGCTATGATGTAGGAATTGCAGGATTACACAGATTGTTCCCGATTATTAAAAAATTCATTAAAGAAGATGTAGATGTTATTGTGGTTGCTGCAGGAATGGAGGGAGCATTGGCATCAGTGGTATCATCCTTGGTAAGCGTTCCAGTCATTGGCGTGCCAACCTCAGTTGGATATGGCTATGGCGAAAAAGGAGTGGCGGCTTTGGCCTCAATGCTTCAGAGCTGCTCATTGGGATTATCGGTTGTAAATATCGATAACGGTATTGGCGCAGGTGCAGTTGCGGCAAATATCGCAAATAGAGTTAAACGTCAATAATTCCAAAATTAGTAAGCTCTTTTCCAATTCCAAATCCAAGCAGTGCTATACCAGTTCCTAGGCCTGCCATTTCAAGGCCGCCCTTTATGATACTAGTCTGAGCAATCTTTGATTTGACAGCGCCGACTGCAAATGATGTAGACAGGCTAATTCCAACTGCTACTCCCAGCGGCAAATACCCAGACGCAAAGAAAAACGGAATTATTGGTAAAATGCCGCCAACCAAAAACGCTCCAAACATCCTAAATGCGCTTTTCAGCGGATTGCCGACTACTTCGATGTTTAGCTTCAATTCTTCTGTAAGCATCGTATCAAGCCAGACTTTTTTGTCAGATGTAATCTTGTTTACTATCATTTCAAGGTCCTTTCCCTCAAAGCCCTTTGCCTTGTAGATCTCTTCGATTTCCTGGCGCTCCACATCCGGCTTGTTCTCCATCTCCCATTCTTCCTTTGCAATCTCTGATCTGAGCAGTTCTCGCTGTGCCTTGACTGCCAAATAATTCTGAACTGCCATTGCCTTTGCTCCGGTAAACATGCCAACAAGGGCTGCCAAAATTATAATATTTGATGAGACATCAGCTCCTCCAACTCCTGCAGCTATTCCAAGTGATGTGTTGATTCCATCCCCAAACCCAAACACAAAATCCCGAATTCCGCTGGACTCGGACAAGTGCGGTTCTGCATGACGAGGTTCTGATACGTCTTTCATTTAGTAAGCTAGACTTTCGTTGTAATTTAAGTTTCAAAGTATGGCAATAATACTAATATAGCATATCGAAAGTCTATGTTTAGTTGGCTGGCAAAAGAATAGTTCTTACTGCTGACCGCAGTTTGATGACAAATTATCGTGGCAATTTTCTGTATGGGTTTATCGCATGTGGGCCATACGAGCTTTTACCAGAATGGGTCTTTGACAAGGTCTTCTGTCCTGCAGTAGAGACTGATCCTAATACTGGTGAGGCAAAGGTAGCCCAAGTTGGACTGAGAAGAGTAGAGAGCGCACTACTCCAAGGATACAAAAGAGATGAGATCTTTGTCGCAAATCCAGATTTTCTATCAAAATCAATCGGCCCTGACACCAAGGTAGTCGGAATTAATGTAATGGACCCACTCGGCATGGCACCAGTCACCACTACAATGTCTCCTGAAAAATTATCCTATGTTGCAATGAAGTTCAAGCGCATGTGCGCAAATATTATCCAGCTAAAGAAAAAATATGATTTCAAGGTCGTAGTTGGCGGAAACGGCGCATGGGAGCTTGCCAAAACAGACAGAATGAAGATTCACGGAATTGATACTGTTGTTGTAGGTGAGGCAGACGAGCTTGCACTGGATTTGTTCAAGGATCTTGAAAGTGGTGATGCACCAGAGCTAATGCACTGCTTTGTCAAAAACATACAAAACATTCCAACTATTGAAGGTCCAACTGTAAATTCCCTAATTGAGGCAATGAGGGGCTGCGGACGTGGATGCGATTTCTGCGATGTAAACAAGCGTTCCAAGAAGGACCTCCCGATTGATAGGCTCCAGCACGAGGCAAAGATAAATCTCGATTACGGATTTGATTCCATTTGGCTGCACTCTGACGAGATGCTTCTCTATGGGTGTGACAACAAGGACTTTCAGCCAAACAGGGATGCGATTACAGAATTGTGGCGCAGCCTAAAATCAATGGGCGCAAACTTTGTTGGAACCACTCACATGACATTCTCTGCAATTGCTGCAGACCCAATATTACTAAAACAAATGTCAGAGATTAATGAAATGCACACAAATGGAAGATGGCTTGCAACAAATCTCGGTATTGAAACTGTAGCACCAAGAATGGTCCAAAAACATCTTGGTGTCAAGACAAAGCCATTCTCAACAGACGAGTGGGGTTGGGTAGTAAGAGAGGGTGCAAGAATCATGAACGAAAACCACTGGTTCCCAGCAGCCACACTAATCATTGGCTGGCCAGACGAAACACCGGATGAGACCCAGTATACCATAGACCTAATAGAGGATTTCAGAAAGACCAACTTTAGGGGACTAGTCGCACCATTATTGTATCAAGACTTTTCAGAAAAGAACTCGATGCACTTTGGAAACCTAAACGAAGCCCAGTTTACCTTGTTCTGGAGATGCTGGGAGAACAACATGCGAGTCATAAATGATATTGTGCCAATCATACTTCGAAACAAGACATATGGTCCTCCAATGAAGATATTCATGTATGGTTTGATAAAGGCGGGAACCTGGGCAATTATGAGATATTTGAGAGGTCTCTGCAAGGACCTATTCAATGGCAAATTACCAGAAGATATTGTGGATAGATACGCCAGAAGCAGATCAGTAGCTGCTCCGACATATACAAGATAAA
>CAYOBG010000077.1:0-7136 GCA_964402265.1 uncultured Candidatus Nitrosotenuis sp.
ATTTCTGGCCCGCCAGGCACTGAAATTACCATAACTGTCAAGAACATGCCTCCGGTTTCTGATGAGCACGATCCGCGAACAGAATTTTTTGTGTATTTGCCGTTTGTTACCGCTATAGGCAGTAATGTTGCAAATAATTGCGACGGCGAGCATTGTCTTCCGGTTTATTCATTTGAAGAAGTCAATGATGACAAGCTAGCACCAAAGACAATCAAATTTACATTATTCAGTACTGATAATCCAAAGGCAACCGTACAGGGGGGTGTAATGGAATCAGTCTGTGACGTTAAGATAAATGAAAAAACAATAGAGCGATACAGCACCGTATGCCATGACAGAGACCAGCCATTAGGTGATTATGAAATAAAATTTGCGTGGGGCATTCAAAGAGCCGACACGTTTGATGTCAGAGAGACTGTAACATTTACAGTAACTGAAAAAGGGACAGAACCAGTTGCAAGCTCACAAAGCACGGAAGAACAAATAATGCAACAATATGACAATGGCGACATCACCGAAGAAGAATTTGAAAAAGCATTGCGAAATCTAGGATATGATGATGAGGGGATAAGAAAGGCAAAGGCCTTACTTGGCAAGCTTCCACACCAGCAAGGGGCCTATTCACCAGAACAAAAGGAAGCAATCATGGAAGGAATTGAAAAGGCAGAAGAGCAGGCAAAACAATCTCATGAAGAAGAAGCTGAAACCGAAACAGAAGAAATTCCTGAAATTGTAGAAACAATAGAAGAAAAAATTGAAACGGTGACAGAAACCCAAGAGGAAAAGCCAGCTGAGAAAAGCGGGTGTCTTATTGCTACTGCTGCATTTGGAACTGAACTAGCTCCACAGGTACAACTGCTCAGAGAAGTAAGGGATAATGTCCTGTTTAGTACTGGTTCAGGCACTGCATTCATGACCGGATTTAACGAATTTTACTATGCATTTAGCCCAAGTGTGGCTGATTTTGAGCGTCAAAACCCTGCATTCAAAGAAGCAGTCAGGATAACAATAACTCCGATGCTTTCGACTTTGTCTATTTTGAATTATGTTGATATCAATTCGGAATCAGAAATGCTAGGATACGGAATTGGAATAATACTACTAAACGCTGGAATGTATTTTGTCATACCCGCAATAGTAATAATCAAAGTAAGAAAATATTTCTAGTCAATATACTGGACTAGCTTTCCGTCATCTCGGAACTTTAGCTGGTTTATTTCATGCAAGTCCGAGAGTGCATTCATCTTCATCAGGTTTGAGCTGACAGTATACAGGGTATCATCTATGTAAAATGACCTGCTTCCATATCCATAGTACTCGTATCCTGTGCTGTTGGAATGCGGTATTACTCCTTTGAGTGTGAATCCTGATGTATCCACATCAAAGACGTAAAAGCCTCTCATCGTTTTTTGTTCCATGTATCTTCCATCTACGTATGGCTGCTGGGAATAGTCAGTGATTGGAATTGACAAGATACCTTTTTGTTTGTCAAATAGCATTGCCTTGTGATCTGATAACACCTCAGAGTCAGTTCCCTGTTTTCCTATGGTTTCAACGTCAATTGTTGTCGGGTTTGATACGTTGGTGACATCAAAGAGTGCTATCTTGACTCCCTCTGCTTGGACTCCACCCCATTGGTTTTCCTTAGTTTCTCTTCCGATTCCTATTACATGGTTTTCATCATACGGATGAAGATAATTTGAAAATCCTGGAATTTTTAGCTCACCTAATACTTTTGGTGTGTCAGTGGATAGATCAATTACAAAGAATGGATCCATTCTTTTGAATGTCACAAGATATAGTCGGTCACCCATAAATCTTGAAGAATAGATTGTTTCGTCTTTTGCAATTCCTTCTAGTGAGCCTACTGTTTTCAGATTCTCATCTAAAACATAGACGTTATTGTGTAGGATGGTTTTGTAGCCGTAATATTCCGATGTCGTGGCTATTCTAAAGCGGTTTTCTGATTCATCCATTGAGAACTGGTTGAGCAGCCTTCCTGGGACCTCGCCCTTTGCGACATATTTTAGCTGGCCCTGATTTAGTGAAATTTTGTGGACTATGGTTCGTAGGGTTTGCTCTTGTATCCTCAGATCATACTCGTTGATTGCGGTTTGGATTTTTCCGAACAGGTTTGATTTTTCTTGTGATGACATGGTGTTGTAGGTGTCTTGGAGTAATTCTGAGACCTTGTTCCATTTTTGCTGCTCCGATATGGTAGAGTCTTGCGAGATTTCCTTGATTTTTTGCTGTGTACTAGATGGTAATACTGGCACTATGGCATCAAAGAATCTGTCCTTTTCTTGAGCTTGATAATATCGGTATGGAAGATTTTTCTGGTATGTGATGTACAGATTGTCTTCTGACATGTATATCGTACCGGCACCACCCATCATGAAAGTCTCTGAGCTTAGCTTGTCTTCAAAAATGTCAACTGCAGTTACTGTATTGAAATTATAGTATTGCTCCGGATTGTCAAAATAGAAAACGTCTGGGCTTGCGATAATTTTTGAATCTTCTCTGATTAGCGGTACGATTGGCTGGTAATAGTTTGCCTCATTTACTGTGATTAGGTATACGGTACTGCCGATCATTCTGGCATTGTTGTAGTATCCGTTAATGGAATAGTTCTTGACTATCTTTGGGCTTTCCTTGTCGGTTATGTCCATTATTACAATATGAGTGAGATTGGAATAGATCTGTGATGGAGCATAGCCATACTCTGGAATGTAGTCGGTTTGCTGGGAGTCTTGGTAGAAAATCACTAGCCTGTTTTCATTTAGGAAAATGTTTTGGAGTGACTGTCCTTGTGGGATATCAATGCCTACTTTGAGCACGATTTTTGCAGATTCTGCAGGATGTGCCTCTATGATTGTGAGCTTGTCACCAGACACAATGTATGCGTATTTGTCGTCATTTTTTAGAAAATCTGGCTCGTCTACGTTTTTGACCTGAACGTTTGTAGTGGAATACGCTGGTTTGTCGAAATTAACAACTCCTAGATGAGATGGAGATGGTTCTGACGGTGGCGCACTCTCCAGAGCATCTTGAGAGGTTGCACGGATTTCTTCACCAGAATTCCATTCTGCAGTTGGTCTGGCAAATGGTGTTGGAAATACAGTTCTATCAAAAGTAATAGCGCCAGAATTTCTGGCATAATTATAATCGTTGATCTGTGTCTGTGCTTCTTGTAGGAATTTTTTGATTTCATCGTATGACGAGAATTTTTTCAGATCTTGCGAGCTTGTGAGCGATATCAAAGTTGGATTATCAAACACATTTGGTGGAACATTATACGGTATATTGGGTGGTGAGCTAGTCGGCATTAATGTAAAGAATATTCCAATTGAACCAGCAATTACAATTGCAGTTACTATAGATATTGTAATTTTGAAATTCAATAGAGAGCACGACTCCACTTTGCAATTAAGTATTGCGCAGACATTGTCTCTATTATGATGAAAAAACTATAAGAGGATTGATTAAATTCTGCTTTAACGAATCAGCTTATATCGCAGTATGGTTTCTAGATTTTTTTGAAGACAAGAAATTCCTACCTTCAGAGAATTATCCAGAAATGAATTTGTGTCATGCGTATCAATTGTGATTTTTCATGATTTGTTTTTATTTCATTATATGGCATGATTATCATGGAACGCAAGGTTACGCCTCCTGGCCCAAAGGCTACAAAAATAATTGATACCATCAAAAAATATGCGTATGATTCCACATTCATGTATCCCCTTGTCATCAAGGGCGGCCATGATTGCATAATAGAAGACGTAGATGGAAATGAATACCTGGATTTTACCTCAAATGTCGGTGCATGTCCTCTAGGATACTCTCATCCAGAGATTTTGCAGATTCTCAAGGAATATTCCACAAATGGTGCGCACAAAATAGCTGGCCAAGACTTTTACTCTGAAGAACATGCCAGACTGGCAGAAAAGCTAGTCTCGATTTTGCCTCAAAATTTCAAGGTCTTTTTCATAAACAGTGGTGCCGAAGCAGTGGAAAATGCAATCAAGCTAGCATACAGAAAGATGGGCCCACTAGTCGGAATTGGATGTAACAATGCGTTTCATGGCAGAACACTTGGGGCACTGACATTTACCTCAAGCAAGCCAGTCTACAAGCAAAATTATCCAGAGCTTCCTGTGCTGAGGATCAAGTTTTGCACAACTGATGATGATCCGCAAATTGACGAAGCTGAAAAAATTCTAAAACAAAACAAGGCAGCATTCATCCTAAGTGAAACAATCCAGGGAGAAGGCGGATACTATGTTGCATCAAAGAAATTTATGAAAAACTTGCGAAAACTTGCTGATACCTATGGTATTCCATTAATTCTAGATGAGGTCCAGTCAGGTCTTGGCCACACTGGAAAATGGTGGGCCTTTGAGCATTATGACATAAAGCCGGATATCATGAGTGCAGCAAAGGCACTTCAGGTCGGCGCCACGGGATTTGACAAAAGATTCGAGCCTGCAGACAAAGGTGCAATATCCAGTACATGGGGAGGAGGCGCCAGAATCGACATGGCAGTTGGCGCTAAAACAATTGATGTCATAAGAAATGACAAGCTATTAGAAAACGCCACAAAGATGGGCGAGCTTATCAAAAAGGGATTTTCTGAGATGATCGGAAAGGGAATAGTTGATGTCAGGGGAATCGGCCTAATGATCGGAATTGAATGTGAAACAAAAGAAAAACGAGATAAGCTTTTACTGGAAATGTTTCGGCATGGTTTGTTGGGCCTCGGAGCTGGACAAAAGTCAATGAGAATCATTCCGCCGCTGATTATCACAAAAGAGCAGGTAAATCAGGGAATTTCCATCATGCAACAAGCATGTTCTGCTCAGTAGGCCCGAAACTGCTCGCCTAGCTTCTCGAGGCCGATTTTTAATTCCAGAACTTCGTTTGCTCCTTCATAGATTATGATAGCACGTGAATCAAGAAAATGCCTTGCGACCCGGCTGGTCTTTTTGTATCCTTCAGAGCCAAAAATTTGGACTGCCCGATTTGAGCAGTCAAATGCTCCGTTGCTTGCGTGAAATTTGGCAATAGCACAAAGATTGTCTGCTTCTTTTCTTAGAATAGAATATTGCTTATTGTGTCGGTTTAGCTTTTGCTGCCAGTTGTTTGTCTTTTGCTTGAATTTTTCCACATAATCATGCAGCTTTTGTCTTGCAATAGCTGAGCGATATACGAGCCAGCGCGAGCTTTCTGCATTTACTGCCATTTTTGCAATGTGTTCCTGTATGAGCTGCTTTTTTGCTAAAGCGGTACCATGCTGGCTTCTCTTCTTTGAATAGGAAACAGACTCTGATATACAATCATCCATGACTCCGATTGCGCCTGCAGCTACACTCAATCTTCCGTCAATTAACGTGCTAAATGCTATACTCAAGCCCTGGCCTCGTATCCCAAGCAGGTTCTTTTTTGGTACGACACAATTATCTAAAGAAATTTCTGCGTTTTTGACTGTGAGTAGGCCCATTTTGTTTTTCATTTCCATTGCCTTGAATCCTTTGGAATCTGTGTCAACTAGGAATGCAGAGATTTTTCCGTTCTGATCTTTTGCAAATGTTGTAATTAGTTTTGCAAATGTTCCATTTCCAACCCAATGCTTTTTTCCCTTTAGGATAAAATTCCCTCCTTTCTCTTCAAATGTGGTCTGCATTGATGCAGGATCGCTTCCGGCTGCCGGCTCTGTTAGTGCAAATCCCATGACTGATTTTCCAGAAGTTGTCTTTGGGAGGTATTGCTTTTTTTGCTCTTCATTTGCCCATGACTGTAAGACCATCTGCCCAATGGAAACATGTGCTGAAAAAAATGTTCTAAGTGAGTTTCCTTCCTGACCTATCCTTTCCAGTGCCAATGCATAAGTCAGGATATCATATCCTAGGCCGCCATACTTTTTTGATATTGGACATCCAAGCATTCCTATTTTGGAAAATTCCGGAATTACTTTTTCATTTAGCTTTTCTTGGAGGTATGATTTTTCCTCGTTATTTCTAATAGAACGGCAAACCTTGTCCACTTTGGATAGAAAATTTTTTTGTTTTTGTGTAAGCTCAAAATTCATCTGGGATAAATTGGAATACACAAAAACGTCTAGATATACAAATTATAAAAATACCAGTGTCGTTTTTTTACAGAGAAAACCTAGGATTCATTGCAGATAGTCTGGGTTTGCTCCCGGAGGAACTGTGTTAGGTAATATGCCCCACCAGCTCCCTTGCCAGAGATTCCTGAATTTTTCCATCCAACAAAGGGCTGGGCTTGAACCATTGCGCCAGTAGTGGCCGATTGCGCGCGATTTGCGTATGTCACGCCTGCCTCTATTTTTGAGAAAAATGCGTCGATTTGGCCCTTGTCTTGGCTAAATATTCCTGCAGTTAGGCCATATTCGGAATCATTTGCTTGTTTTATTGCGTCATCAAATTTTTCAAATTCCTGAACGCATAAAAACGGCAGGAACAATTCTTCTTTTACCAGCTGGTGATTTGCAGGTAGATTGGTAACTATAGTCGGCTTGACATAGTAGCCGTTTTGGTACAGTCCTTCCTTGAGTGTTTCACCGCCAAAAATTATTTTTCCGTCTTTTTTTGCCAATTCCACTGCTTTCTCAAACTTTTTCTTTGCAGAATCATTTATGATTGGGCCCAAGTATGTGTCCTTTTCCCATGGTAAACCAATCTTGAGGTTTTCAGTTTTTGATACTAGCTTTTCCAAGAATTTTGGCGCAATCCCTTTTTGCACATATACTCTAGAACATGCGCTGCATTTTTGGCCTCCATATCCAAATGCTGCACGCAATACTCCGTCGGTTGCCTTTTCCAGATCAGCTGATTCAGTTACTATTACTGGGTTTTTTCCACCCATCTCTGAAATGAATGGCTTTGGTGAATTTTTTGTAAATGTTCTAAATCCAGACAGTCCGACTTCCTTTGATCCGGTAAATGCTATACCGGATACATGCGGGCTTTCAACTATTGCTTGGCCTACTATACCTCCCTGCCCTGTTACGAAATTGATTGCGCCATCTGGAACTTTTTTGTATATTGTATTGATGAAACGGAAAGCAGAAAGCGGTGTATCACTTGCTGGCTTGAGAACTACGGCATTTCCAG